>JAAYUJ010000654.1 GCA_012517775.1 Deltaproteobacteria bacterium | reverse complement strand
TCAGAAACCCGATCTACAAATTAGCCCACCTTAAGCGCCTTTTCATCGTTTTGGGTATCCCGTAGGGGCATGAGGGACTGCTATTTTCAGATCTGGTGGAATCTACCGCACCTCATCGGATGATGCATTCTGGCTGATTTCCACAGAGGAACCGGCTCTAAACCTGGTATAGGCGTTTCCCGATGATTTGATGCTGATGTGGTAGGGTCCTGCATATCGATTTGTTCCGGTTATATTGCTCACATAAACGGTATACGTCCCGGTACTGGGGAGTATCGTGTCAATCAGTTGCGGAAGGTTGCCGCTGGCCGTTTTTACCAAGGCCGGGCCCATTATCATCAGGGAAGCACCACCCGAAGCCGTGTCTGTGTTTTCCAGTCTAATTATGACCTCTTCTCCCTTCATGCCTTCGAAGCGATACACGTCTATGTCATAGTCATTGATATTAATTCTGCTGTCACCGAGGTAAGCTCGCATGACCTTTTTGGAAAGGGGGCAGAAAGTGATGATGAGACCTTTCGACGTCTGGCAACCCAAGTCTCCACCCCTGTCACCCACATCGTCATAGGGAAAGGCGTAGATATCTCCCGTTATATGGTGAACCCACTTCGCATAGTCATTGTAAGGTTCTCTTGCATAGAACTTGGTTTTGTTCGCCCGCCCGAAGACACCCCTGTTCATTTCCGCGCAGTAAGGTTTTCCTTTATCTGTGCCAAAGAAATCATCGCACCCGTAAACGTCTTTCGTGGTCAAGTGTGCGGTTGCTTCGCATCCTGGGTATTTCGAGGGATTGCCTGCACATGTATGAATCCAGTTTTTGAATTTGCTGCAAATTGGGTGATCAGGTTTATCTTCGCATAAATGATAGGAGCTCTGGCAGGACCTGCCCTTGCCGAACAGGGCGGTAGGACAACCTTTCAGTTCATCCACCGTGTGCCTGGCCGTCACCCGGCATTTCGTGGGGATGGTTGGATCCGAGGAGTCGCAATAGCTGACGGGGTTCCCGGCCGTACAGCCGAGCACCTCCATGCGAGCCGGTATCGTGATAAAATCGACATAGCTGATGTCCACATTGACCGCACCGGCATCGCTGGTCACGGTGGGCTCGATCAATGCGCAGTGCTTCTGCATGTTGATGTCGAAAAAATCCAGACCCAGGGCGGATGTGTCATCCCAACAGCCATAGACCCTTCCTGAATTCCATGGGGCATTCACGGTGTAGGTATGAGCAGCTTTGGGGGCCAAAGCCACGGGGTTCAGTTCATCTTGCGTGCCCGCTCTGATGAAGAGCTTCATCTTGCAGTTGTTGACCACCTTGATCGGATATTCCGCCAGGACGGGAGACGCAAGACAAAGCATGACGAAGAAGAGAAATCCGGGCCATAAGAATTTGCGGTGAAATCCGGTAAGTCCTTGTCGACGAATAGAGCTGGGTGAATTCTGAGTCATTCTGACCGTCCTTCCTAAGATTAGCGTGGGGATCCGATCGGTGAAAAAGTGATGTGAAGCACTGCGATATACGCGTTCTTATCATCTTATACTCGTTTCGGTTGAGAAGTTGCGCTTTCAGATCACTCCATGCTTTGCTTTATTGTAGGAGCTGCTTCCAGCCGCGACTGCCCACCATCGCGGCAGGATGCCGCTCCTGCAGGAACAAAGCTTTTCATCCTTAACAGGGATACCTATCGCGGCGGATAGGTTGAACCCGCTCGGATATCTGCTCATGGGTTGGAAGGAGAGCCGCTCCCTCGGCATTTCAAGGGCTTGTTCATTGTATCCTTTTACGAAAGCTCTGGTGGATAACCATGCGGTAACACACCGAGGTCACCACCACGATTTGGGCAACCTGCCTGATACGGGCATCTTCGCCGCAGGTGGTGTCGCCTTTGCGCATCAGGCGCACACTCTCTCTTCCAGCGTTCACCTCAAATGATCGGATATTGTGCTGATAGGTGTTAGCGTTTTCGCGGGGATTCTTGCCGGAGACTGCAAAATGGTGCTCCCTCACTGGAGCCACGGCCAATGTGGAGAGGGAGACCACGATGCGTATCGAGAGGGCCAATTCCGGCCACCCTGGCGAGGCACGGGAGATCCTGTCCCTGCCGCCCGCGCCTCTGGAGCCCGCCTGACGACAGTGTGATACCGCTGTCCTGGTGCATCTTCCGGTCATCTCGATCTTGAATCAAGAACCTCCCTCATCTTGTTGGCCAGAGCCTGCAAACCATATGGTTTTCCGATGAAGTTCAAGCTCTTCTCCACAACACCGTGATGCACGATCACGTTCTCCGTATAGCCCGAGGTAAACAGCACCTTCATTTCCGGCTGGAGCTTCAGCAGCCTTTCGGCCAATTCTCGACCGTTCATCCCCGGCATTACGACGTCGGTCATCAAGAGATCGATCTGCCCTTCGTATTTTTCCACCAGCATGCATGCCTCTTCGCCGTTTTGGGCGTGCAGCACCCTGTACCCCAAACGTTCCAGGGTGATCAGCGCCACGCCGCGCACACTCTCGTCGTCCTCCACGAGCAAAACGGTTTCGTTTCCTCGGGCAACATCAAGCTCGGACCTCCCCTTGATCAGTTGATCGGCCTGTTCCTCGACTCTTGGCAGGAAGATCTTGAAAGTTGTTCCCTGGCCAACCTCCGAATAGACTTCAATGGCGCCTCCAGCCTGTTTGACCGCACCGAAGATCGTGGCCAGCCCCAGTCCTGTGCCTAGTCCCTTCGGTTTCGTCGTGAAGAACGGCTCAAAGAGGTGCTTCTTCACTTCTGCGCTCATGCCACGCCCCGTGTCACTGACGGCAAGCAGGATGTACTTTCCGGGCTGTGCTTGCTGATGAAGGGCGCAGTAATCCTCATCCAAATCGCAGTTCGTGGTCTCAATCGTCAGTCGTCCGCCATGCGACATGGTATCCCGAGCGTTCACGGCCAGATTCACCAGCACCTGCTGGAACTGCCCCGGGGGTCCACCCTGACGGAGCCGAGCTCCTTCTCCAGGACGGTCTGAAGGGCAATATCCTCGCCGATAAGACGTGTCAACATGTTCAGGATGCTGCAGACCAGATCGTTGAGATTCAACACTCTCGGTTCGATGCTCTGGCGACGAGAGAAGGCGAGGAGCTGGCTGGTCAGGGATGCGGCGCTCTCGGCGGCATTGTATATTTCGTCCAGGGATTGGAGGAGCGGGTCGGGCGGAACGAGCTTCATCCTGGCCAGTTCAGCGTTGCCGAGGATGACGTTGGGGAGATTGTTGAAGTCATGGGCAACCCCGCCCGCCAATCGTCCCACAGCCTCCATTTTCATCGCCTGCTGGAGCTGCTCCTGGAGCCTGCTCCTTTCCTCTTCCGGGTTTTTTCTCTCTAATATCTCCCGGATATTCAGCACGATCCCGTTCACCAAGGGATCGTAGAGCCAGTTGGTACCCACTGCTTCCATGGGAACCCAAGTTCCATTTCTGTGCCTGTAGAGGTATTCCAGCCTTCGGGTCAAACCGGGCCGGCCCACCGCCTCGGTCAAAACTCTCCTTATTGGCTCCAGATCGTCGGAGTGAAGGAAATCGAACCCACAGGCGCCGATCAGTTCCTCCGGTTTTTAGCCGAGCACTGCTTCGACGGGACCGCTGAGGGACATCTGCATGCAGTGCGCGTCGACCAGTGCAATGATATCGTTGGAGTTCTGCACCAGCCGTTTGAATCGTTCTTCGCTGGCCCGCAATGCGGCTTCCGCCTGTTTGCGCTCGGTGATGTCACGGATCATTCCCACGTCGGTGGGTTTACCCCCATGCTGGATGAGCCCTGCCGAAAGCTCCACGTCGATGATTTGTCCGTCTCTCCTGATGAGCCTGGCTTCATAGACCGAGACAGGATTCTCACCTCTCAGCCGCGCATGGACCCGGCCGGCGACCAGTTCCCTGCTCTCGGGGGCCACGTGAATTTCGAAGGGTTCGCCTTCCATCTCTTCCCGTGCGTATCCCAGCATGTCGGCGATCGCCTGGTTGCAGAAGACAAGCCTATCGTCCTGGATCAAAACGATACCGTCTTTTGCCTGCGTTGCGACGGCCGAGAATCTTTCCTCCGACTCCCGCAGTTCATCTGCGGCGCGTTTGCGCTCGGTGATGTCCGTGGTGAGGGTGATCATGCATGACTGCCCATTGAGGACGATCGGTGCCGCAGACAGGAGCACATCGATGCATTCACCGGATTTCCTGCGAAGTCTGGTCTCGAGATTCTGCACCTGACCGTGTGTCTTGAGGAATTCGACCAGGCGATCACGATCCTCATTGTCCGACCAAAGACCCAGTTCCAGTGAGGTGTGGCCAATGACTTCCTCGTGCCTGTAGCCGAGCAACCGGCTGAATGCCTCGTTGGCCTCGAGAAAGCGCCCATCTTCAAGAGTGCTGACGGCGATGATTTGCGGGCTGGCCCGGAAGATCTCCGTAAGTTTGCGTTCGCTGTTGTATAAAGCCTCCTCCGTGCGGCGGCGTTCCGTGACATCGTGCAGCACCCAGATGGAGCCTTCATCCTGGTTTTGCGGATCGATAGCCCGCTCTGCGAGGCTGCACCAGAAAAGGGTGCCGTCTTTTCTCCTCATGAGTACTTCTATCGAGTAGGCTGCTCCCATGGTGAGTTGGGTGTATCCATCCCTTCCCACTCGCCGATAGTCTTCCTCATCCGAATAGAACAGCGACGTATCCACTCCCTGCACCTCGCCGGCCTCGTAGCCGAACAACTTTTCAAAGCAGGGATTGACCCATTGCACCTTTCGGTCCTTGATATGGCAGATTCCAGCCATGACAGTGTCGAGGATGGTTCGTTGTTCGTTCACAAGCTGCCTGATTTGCTCCAAAGCCTGCTTGCGCTCGGAGATGTTTTCAAAGACGATGCAGATGCGCTCCGGTGTGTCCCAAGGCCGATATGCGTTGCAGGCGTAAAGACCGCGAGTGGGCTCGTGCTCCATTTCGAAAAATTTCGAATGGCCGGTCAGTGCCACCTCTTCAGAGACATCGAACCAGCGTTGCTCTGATTCGGGCCAGATTTCACGCACCTTCTGCCGCGAACCTCATCCAGCTTCAACCCCGAAGCCCGTTCATACGCATCGTTGAAGTAGACAAAGCGGGCATCGACAAGCCTGCCACCTTCGTCGAAAACCGTTTCCCACATGACAAAGGCTTTGACCATGCTCTTCATGAGCCATTCCATCTGCTGGGCATTCCTGAGGAGAGCTGCCTCTGCCTTCCTGGCCTCGGTGATGTCCCGTGCCTCGGCCATAAGGCAAAGAATCCCGCTGGTTTCATCCCGCGCCGGCCTCAACAGAAAGTCCATATAATGCACTATGCCGTTGGCCCCTCAGTGGGTCGTCTCGAATTGCACCAACTCCCCCTGAGCGGCCCGCCGTAAGCCATCTCGCAGCTGTTCCCGTGCCGCCGCGGAATGTGTCCACCAGGGGGTCTCCCAGAACGGAAGGCCGATGAATTGGGACGGATCTATGCCGATCAGATCGCCGGCCGCCAGGTTGGCATGCTGGAGCGTCCCATCCAACCCGACGATGCCGCCCGGATGGGGGGCTTGATCGTAGACTCTTCTGAATATCGCCCCAATGCGGTCACGCTCGTCATCTTCGGCTCGCTTCCGTCGCTCCAGATCCAGGGTCTTCTTCAACTCGGCAACTTCCTGCCGGAGTCGGAGGGTTTCTTCCTTGATCCTCCGTCGTTTGAATGGGTTCGCGATCATAAGGACGGCCTCCTGGTGGCTGGGGCGCGGGTCGGAAGCATCGTGGTTGGTTTATCCGCCAAGGGTTGACAACACCTGCTGGTGTCTTCAATGTCGAATCAGCGTCATATTCTCACCTACCCGATCATGGGAGTGTATGGGAGGCAGCCAAGATTCGCCCGCACGAAAAGCCAATTTCATTAAAAGCCAACCGATAGCCCTTTTCTCACATTGAAGGATTGGAAGCCTTCAGAAAGAAATGCAGCAGGGGACAAGCAAATGAAGACCCTTACAAAAGCAGGGCAGCTATTCCAAGAATGCAATGCAGCCGAAAGGGGAAGGACCAGAAAGACAAGCCCGACGACGTTGTGCCCTAACAAACCCCTCACGTGCATTGCTCGAACAGACTGTGACCTCTACCTCAGGAAAGCGCCCATTCCTCCTCCTGCATTGAGTTTTTCGCAGGCCTCCTCTCCCTTGATTTCGTCGATCCGGCCTCCCATTTCCAGCACCCGTTCCGAAACCAGCCGCATGATGTCGTCTGTTTCCCGGAGAGGCTGGGAGCAGTAAGGGCATTTGCAGTCTGTAGTGCACTGATCCAGAAGAACACCACAGGAGGTGCAGTGGTAGCCGTTCATCTTCAAACCGCTGGGATAGGCCAGTCTAAAGACGCGTCCCTGATTCACGGCGTCCAGTGTGGGGTTGAGACCCAGAACGGCTTTCTGAAGGGTGGGGTTGGCCTTCTGGGCGATGGTCACCAAGTCCTCGATGACTGCGAGTTCCTGGGCCTTTTCGATCTTTTCGATAAAAGGAAAGACAAGTTCCAGAATATCGTTT
>JAAYUJ010000653.1 GCA_012517775.1 Deltaproteobacteria bacterium | reverse complement strand
GGCATATTGTGGGCAGCCATTCCTGGAGGTGATGGGCCTCCACCGGGCATCCCAGGACGGGGCATCCGCTGCGCACGAGGCGACCTGATATCTCCTGCCGCAGTCTGTCCTGAATGGGGAGCGCTCTGAGCACCGGCCGCCGGTTGCATGCCCTGCGCACTGGAGACAGGAGGCGCCGGGGGCACAACCTTGCCTTCCTGGAAGAGGTTGACGACTGTGACTTCACCGTCTCTTTCGAGGGAAATGCTCTTTGGTTCGATCTTCACCACCTGGTAGTCGCCGATCTTCTCGTTTTCGCGCACGGTGACGAAGGGAGAGCTCTTCTCTTTCCCCCTGCCCGGAACCTGGCCCTTGACACGAAGGATGGCTTTCTTCACATCGCCGTGAATCACGACACCATCCAACTGAAACGCGTTCGGATTCAGGCCTGGCTTGTTGGGTTTCTGGCTTGCCGTCGCCGTTTCAGGCGACACAGGCCTTCGGTCCTGGGCGAAAAGGTTCTTCTCCACCATAACGGGCCCCGCAGCAGCAGGGCTCACAACTTCGGGCGCGAAAAGGGCAATGATACCCATGAGCACGCATGTTGCGATGATGTTCATGCCTTTCTCCATAAGAGGCTTCTCAACAATAGATTGACCACCCCCAGAACCCGTGCGGGACCGGGGGCCACATCCCGGACATCATTGTCCCCAGCCTGCGACATCCATCGCCTATACATTCGGACACATTGAAAGAACCTATCAATGTTGGCAGACATTTTCCAGGTTCAATCTTACATGGCCTCGCGTTTACTTTTCAGGTCAGATTTGATAAGCATATTTGTTTCTGAGGAGGAAGAAAAGAGGAGAGCTCATGTCCGAATCACAGTCACTGTTGGAGGCTTTTCGAAACGAGCTGAATCTGGCGGATGATCAGGTCAGGCAATTGCAGACATCGTACTTTGCCGAAGGGCTGCCCCTTCTGGACGCCTTCGAGCAAATCGCCATAACCGATGAGAATCGGATTCTCAAGATACTGTCCGCCCGCCTCGACATCCCTCTGTTAAAGCGCGAGGACTACCCGGAAAAACCTGTCCTCCTCGAGGGGGTTTCCATGTCTTTCCTGAGGAAGCACGCCATTCTCCCCATCCATGTGGAGAGTGGCCGCGTCCGCGTTGTGGTCAACAACCCTTTGAACCTGCCCGTTCTCAATATACTCGAGAATTATTTCAGCAATATGGAGCTCAATTTGTGTTTGGGGCAACGGGAAGAAATCCGCACAGCGATCGACCGACTGTACGGAACTGCGGCGAGAGAGGCTGAGGCGCTCTCGCGAAATGGCGAACCAACGCGCACCACTAGCGATCTGTTTGAGGATGACCTGGAACTGCTCAAGGGACTCGCCCAGGAAGCCCCCATTGTGCGACTTGTGAACGTGCTCATTTCCCGGGCTTTGGACATGCGCGCATCGGACATCCACTTCGAACCGTTCGAAAGAAATTTCCAGGTCCGGTGTCGAGTGGACGGCGTCCTATTCGACCTCGATCAACCGCCGAAAACCATGCAGGCAGCAATCATCAGTCGTCTGAAGCTTATGGCCAACTTGAACATCGCCGAACGCAGGCTCCCTCAAGACGGTAAGATCAAGCTCAAGTTCGGAAACCGTGATGTGGACATTCGCGTCTCCTCCGTCCCGACCATCTACGGAGAGAGCATTGTCCTCAGGCTGCTGGCGCAGGAATCTGTCGAATACAGTCTCAATACTCTCGGGATGGAATCTCGTCAACTGGAATACATCGAAGAGCTCATCGAAAGACCGTATGGCATGATGCTCGTTACGGGGCCGACGGGTTCCGGGAAGACGACGACCCTCTACGGGGTTCTTAAGAAACTGAACAATGTCACCCGGAAGATTCTCACAGTCGAGGATCCGGTGGAATATCAGATCAGCGGGATAAACCAGATTCAGGTGAAGCCACAGATCGATCTCACCTTTGCCAACGCGCTTCGACACCTGGTACGTCAAGACCCGGATGTTCTGCTCATCGGTGAGATTCGGGACAAGGAAACGGCGGACATTGCCATCGAATCAGCCTTGACCGGCCACATGGTACTGTCCACGCTCCACACCAATGACGCCCCCGGAGCGATCACCCGTCTTCGGGACATAGGAATCGAGTCGTTCCTCATGGCCGATTCTCTTCTGGCAATTCTCGCACAGCGCCTCGTACGCCTCCTATGCCCCGTTTGCAGGGAAGCGTATCCAGCGAGAGATGTGGATATGCAGCGTTTGAACGAAGTCCTTCCGGACCTCCCCTCATCCCTTACCCTCTACCAGACAAAAGGCTGTGATCGCTGCGGCCATACGGGATATCGCGGCAGGCAGGCAATCTTTGAGGTCCTCCCGATCACCGAGTCCATACGCTCCGCCATTGTCGCCGGCAAGAGCGCCGGCATCATCGCGCAGGAAGCCTACAAGGAGGGTTATCGTCCACTTATCCACCATGGATACAAGAAAGCAGTCGACGGTCTGACCACCCTTTCCGAGGTGCTTCGCGTTACCAGCATTTCTTACTCGTAGCGGCGGGGAAAACGATTATTCGGTGCTGCTCTTCCATTTGCGCCGCCCATTGCCAAGTAGTGGCGCAGCGGCATACAATGGGTACGTGGGGATTCACAGAATTGCCTGATTGTACCGGAACTCTTTTTTCGACACTCTGAAAGACCACCGGGAGGTTCTGCTGTTCCATGGCATATTTTCAGTACCAGGCGCGCGACGCACAGGGGGAGACGCACCGGGGCATCATGGAAGCGATGTCCGAGCTTGAAGCCGCAAGAAAGCTCAAGTCAAGCAGGCTTTTTCCAGTGGCGATCAAGCCTGTCAAGAGGAAACGCCCGAGACGTGTTCCCGAAGAGCATATCATCCGTTTCTTCTATGACCTCTCTGACCTTTTTTTTGCCGGTCTTCCCGTCGATCGCTCTCTGGCCCTCATCAGCTCCAACCATAGCCACAGGGTCTTTCAGCGTGTCGTGCAGGATCTGTTGGAAGAGGTTCAAGCAGGGAGTGATCTCTCAGGCGCCATAGGGAAATACAGGGACGTTTTCGGCGATCTTTCGGATCACATGGTTCGAGCCGGGGAGGCCAGTGGGACTCTGGGTCCTATTCTCAAGAGGCTTGCACAATATCTCGAACAGCGACGCAGTTTCAAGCAAACTCTTGTCTCATCCATGATCTACCCGCTCATCCTCCTTTCGGTCAGCGGGATCAGCATGATCATCCTCCTCATCTATGTGATCCCAAAATTCGCCAGGATTTTTGAAGATCTGCACCAGGAAGTCCCTTTCCTCACCCAGATACTCCTGAACCTTGGCACTTTTCTTAAGGAATATGGATGGATGATTCCCATCCTCCTCGCAGTATTCTACTGGGGAGGACGCATGCTGTACCGGGAACCCAAGGTGCGCAGTGCGGTTGATCGTCTCTTCATACGGCTGCCTCTGACAAGCTACCTCATTCTCCACAGCGAGCTCACGCGCTTCTGCAGAACTCTCGGCACCATGCTGGAATCCGGAGTCCCCCTGCTGAGAGCTCTGACCCTGGGTGAGGAAGTTCTCATGAATACGGCCCTGCGTGATGCGCTCACTCCCCTGCATCGAGAAATCAAGATAGGGCACTCCATGAGTAATTTTTTCCGATCCAGCGGGATATTTCCAGGGCGGATGGGAACCATGCTGCGCATAGCCGAGGAACAGGGTAATCTGGGAGAAGGACTCATCGGACTGGGGGACTATTTTGAAAAGGAGCTCCAGCGCAGCCTTCAGCGGCTTTTGACTCTCATGGAACCGATGATCATCATCTTCACGGCCTTGGCCATCGGAATCATGGTGATCAGCATGTTCAGCGCAATATTTGGCATCAACGAGATCCAGTTCTAGTGTTGGAGTCCGCCTTTGATACTTCAGATGTCACGGCGACACATGAAGAAATCCAAAAGTCCTTCCCTTTCCATGCAAAATATGCCGTTGCAAAGCCCGGCGGGCTTTTCGCTCCTGGAGCTTATCGTCGTGCTCATCATTGTCTCCATTACCATCGCCATGTTGCTCCCGCGGGTGGGTGCAGGGTGGAGGAGGATGGAAGACAGGGAGTTTCTTCAGGAATTCGTCCAGACACTCAAGAGGGCTCGACTCATCGCCATGAATTCCGGAGAGATCATCGTATTTCGTGTTCGCGGCAGTGAGCGACTCTACGATTTGAAGGATCCACCCGAAAGACCGATTCCCCTTAATGTGGACATATACGCCGATCATCTTGAGAAGGATCCCGTGACGGATGACCACATCATCCTCTTTTACCCTGATGGGAGCCTCTCCGGAAGTGATGTGCAGGTTGTCTTTGACCAGCAGCGGTCCTTCCATGTTTCCATTCATCCCATAACCGGCGAAGTGCAGCTGTCTCGAGCCACATCCTTATGATTCGATACTTCTTTTCCTCTGAACAGTCGCGAAAAGGTTTCACTCTTCTGGAGGTGATGGTGGGTCTGACTCTGGGAACTTTGATTGCGGGGGCGGTCATGGGAGTCATTTCCGTTTCTCTGCAGTATGCTAAGCGAATCAAGCAAAGTGCTCGAATTCAGCCGTATCTGGAAGCCGTGGCACAGGAAATCCTTGCCAATCCGGATATTGTGGACAGTTCCGCCATCGAGGTGGGAGATCCAAAAGACCCTGTGACCGTCGACGTGCTTGTGACTCCCGTTCAGGCAATTGACGGGGCGGAATTTGGAAACAACAAGGCCGGGCAGCTTGCGAGGGTCTTGCTGCGCTGCCAGGGGCGCCTTATCGAGTTCAGCATCCTGATTCCTCCCTCGGAGCTCCGCTGAATAGTATGAATCCATTCCTGAAAAACCGTGCAACTGATTCGAAGGCGCCGATTATCGCGGCTCTCTGGTCGGATTTGAGGGGTTTTACTCTGTTGGAGCTCGTCCTTGCCACTACCATCTCCTCTTTGGTCATAGGTATTCTTGCGGTATCCCTGAGCTTCTGCCTTCGTGTATGGGAACGTCAGCAGAGTCAAGTACCCCTCAGCACTCCCCGCATTATTGACCTGCTCAAGTGGCAGCTCACTCAGTTCAACGGGGCAAAGATCAATGTGGGCACGGAGTCTGTGGTACTCATCGCCGGGGATAAGCACAGCCTGACTCTGGCGACAGACCACTCTGTTACCGCTCTCTCCAGAGGGGTGCCGGTCATTGCCCGCTACGTCTTTTCTCCAAAGGAAAGGAAGCTCTACTACGCCGAGTTGCCCCTGGATCCTTATCACGCAACCGTTTTCCAGGAACTGCAACAGCTCACACCCGGCAACGCAAAGAAGCTTCCCCGCTTTTTTCCCAATGATCTCCATGAATTTGCGCTAGCCTATTCTGGAGGAGAGAAGGATGCGTTCATGGATTCCTGG
>JAAYUJ010000106.1 GCA_012517775.1 Deltaproteobacteria bacterium | reverse complement strand
CGGAAGTTCAAAGGGCTCAAGGAGAGCCGCAGCAGCCCGGCTTCCGTTCACTCATGATGTGGTGCATGACGGAGACAGCTTCGGGAGAATTCTGGAGCAATTCGAAACCGCACAGAGCTCTATCTCTTCGGGAAACGAGCAGGTCCAGGAAAGTAGGGAGACCTCTGCCCAGGGCAATGATCATTTGCTTCAAGGTTCTTTTTGTTACTGGTCTGGTTCTTCAGGAGATGGAAGCGGTTATTCTCATAGCATCCGGGCCTATTTTGACGACCGGGGCCGGTTCCAGTACAGCTCGGAAAGTGCATTCAGCGGGGGAATAGGACAGGCTTTCGGCACGGAGAGGGACGCATCCAACTCCGGAGCCTGCACAGTAGCCGGAGACCGGGTCTTTCTCACCTTTTCAGACGGGAGTACCGGGGTGGCCTTTGTCCACAACCGGAAGGCAGACGGAACCATCACGGAACTGATGTACGACGGCGATCTTTATGCACCGGCCCTTTGTAAATGACTACCGCAGTCCATCATGCCCTTTCAGGACACCCGAAACGATGAAAAGTCGTTTTATAGGTCGGGTCTCCATACCCGACCCACGAGCAGCGAACCAAAGAACTTTTCGTAAAAGGACGATGAATGCCGACTCAGACGGTTGGGGATTGGCTCTATAGGCTTTCGGATCCCTGTAGAGTTGCCAGAGCCGTTCCCGCAATTTTTGAGAAGTAACGTTGACGCATCATGAGATGTTTCAACCGGGCATGTTCGGATCGGTGGGAGTCCCGGAAGGGTAACGACCCGGGGCCACCCGGTCGAAAGACCGCTCGAATTGGATTACAGTACATTTGCTAAGCATGAAAAGCTTTGTTCCTGCAGGAGCGGCATCCTGTCGAAGGGTTGGGCAATCGCGGTCGGAAGTCGCTCCTGCAATAAAGTGGAGCGATGTGAAAGCGCAACTTTTCAAATGAAACGAGTATATTATAAAAGAAGTGGAGTGAGGGAGTACCTCCTGGTGAACACGGATGGGGGAATATGTGGAACGCTTTCTCCTGGAGCGGGATGATACTTTCGGTAAGAATCGGATCTTCTCGCCCCGGGAGGCGCTCGCCCTGAGTGTGCCGAAAGGCATTGAGATTCCACTTTGCGAAGTATTTGAGATGAAAAGGGAGGAGACCGACTACTCTGTCCCGAATTCAAGTGAGGAGGGTTGAACGGATGCGGTTGTCTCGATCAGGAGTGCGTGTAGCCGTGGCCGTAGTATTGGCGCTGGCGGGAGTGTGGGGTTGTTCGTCCGAAAGCAGGAAGGCGAGGCATACGGAACGGGGGGACAAGTACTACAGCGAGCAGAAGTACAAGGAAGCCGTCATCGAGTACAAGAACGTGCTCCAGGTCGACGCGAACGATCTGCATGCCGTAAAGCGGCTCGCGTCGGCTTATCTGTCCCTGGGGGATGCGGGGCAGGCGTTCCCTTACCTGGTCAAGGCCAGGGATCTCGATCCGGAGGATCTGGATATGAGGCTCAAATTGGCGGGCCTTTTGATCCTGGGACGCAAGGCCGAGGAGGCCGGGAAGGAGGTGTCCTTCATCCTGGAGAAGAACCCGAAGCACTTCGAAGCCATCCAGTTGCTTGCATCTCTGGCCGCCAACCAGGAGGAGGTGAACAGCGCCCTTCAGAAGCTGGAAGAAATCAAAAGCGAGCATGATGATCAGGTGAAGTATCATCTCACGGTGGGTGCCCTGCATCTCAAGAACAAGAGCCTTCCCATGGCGGAGGCATCCTTTCGCACCGCATTGGCCAGGAATCCCAATTCCATAGAAGCGCACCTGGCCCTGGGAGACCTGCTTGTGCTCAAAAAGGACCTGGCGGGAGCCGAGAAGGAATACGAAGCGGCGGCGGACCTGGCGCCCATGGGCTCAATCGTTCAGGTCCGGCTGGCAGACTTCTACATGGCCATGAAGAGGCCGGATGATGCCAGGAAGAAGCTGACGGAGATCACCGAGAAGGCTCCTGATTTCTTGCCGGCATACTATAGGCTGGCAAACATGGCCCTCGCCGACCAAAAATACGAAGAATGCCTGGCCATCCTGGACACCGTGTTCAAGAGGAACGCCTCCGATGCGGAAGCCCGGCTCATCCGCGGTCGCCTCCACATGGCGAGAAAGGAGACCGCTTCGGCCATAGAGGACTTCGAGGAGGTGGTGAAGGTGCAGCCCAACGCGGCTGTCGGCCACTATCAACTGGCCCTTGCCTATCTGCAGTCCAATGATGCCGAAAAGGCCAAGTCAAGCCTCAAGGACGCCCTCAGAATCAACCCGGATTATCCGGATGCCCTGATACTCATGGCGGAACTTGAGCTCAAGGAAGGGTCACAGCAGCGTGCCGTCGAGTCCATGGAGAAGCTTCTGGAAAAACAGCCCAATCTCGTGCCTGCGCTGGTTGTGCTGGGCTCCGCATACATGGCCGGGAGGGATGCGTCCAAAGCTGAGGGAGCCTTCCAGAAGGCGGCCGCGCTCGCTCCCGGGGATCATCGGACCGCATATCTCCTGGGCCTGGCTCAACGTCGACAGAACAAGAACAAGGAAGCGGAAAAGCAATTCCTCAACGCCTTGAACCTATCGCCTCAGTCTGTGGAGCCGCTGGTACAACTGGTATCCATGGATTTTGCCGCGAAGAAGAACGATGTGGCTCTCGATCGTGTGAAGAAGCAGATGCAGAATCAGCCGGACTCACCGGCCCTCTACTATCTCCTTGGCCGCGTCCATCTGGCGAGGAAGGAAATGAAGCCTGCCGAAGCGGCTTTTCTCAAGGCTATTGAGCTGGACCCCGGCGTTTCGGCAGCCTATGTCGCACTGGGCCGGCTTTACGTTTCGGGCAAGGAGTACGATCAGGCTCTTGCAAAGCTGGACGACGCCGTAAAAGTGAATGCCGGGAACCTGTCGGCTTTGATGCTGATCGGTCTGATACATCAGCAACTGGGGGACATCCCCAAAGCGATGGAAGCCTATGAGCGCCTCCTGGCGGTCAATCCGCGATTCGCGCCCGCCGCCAACAACCTGGCTTTTCTCTATGCGGAGCAGGGGCGGGAAATGGAAAGGGCGCTGGATCTTGCCTACAGGGCCAGGGCCGAGGCTCCTGAAGATCCGCATGTGGCCGATACCCTGGGATGGATTCTTTATAAAATGGGAAAGATCGAGCTCGCCCTCACGTCTCTGCAGCTCAGTGCGGCCAAGTTGCCCGACAACCCGGAAGTGCAATATCATTTGGGTGTGGCTTACCACAAACAGGCGAATGGGGAGGCTGCCCGTCAGGCGCTTCAACAGGCGCTCAAGCTGAGCTCCGACTTTCCCGGAGCGGAAGAGGCCAGACGCATTCTCGCTGAGCTCTGAGCAGGCAGTCATGAAAAAGAAATTGCTTATCATCGAAGACGAGACATCCCTCGCAAAGCAGCTCAAGTGGGCCCTCGACAAGGAATATGCCGTCACCATCGCCTCGGCTCCCCGGCAGGCGAAGTCCCTGGTAGCTACCGGGGAATACCCCGTGATCACACTGGATCTTGGTTTGCCTCCCGTCCCGAGCTCTCCCGAGGAAGGTTTCAAGCTCCTGGAGGAAATCCGATCCGTTACGCCCCACAGCAAGGTGATTGTCATCACGGGGAACAGCGAGGAAGAGAATGCCGTCAGGGCCATCCGGCTGGGGGCCGTCGACTTCTGCGCCAAGCCGATCGATGTGCGCATTCTGGAGATCATCCTGTCCCGTTCCTTCCATCTGTATTCAATCGAGGAGGCCAACCGCAGGCTGATTCACCATTGTGGAACCGCCGGCATGTTGTGTGGCATGCTGGGTAT
>JAAYUJ010000652.1 GCA_012517775.1 Deltaproteobacteria bacterium | reverse complement strand
TCAATAGACGAAGAAAGAAAAAGCTATGGCCAATGTGGTGATCGTTGGAACCCAGTGGGGTGACGAAGGAAAGGGTAAGGTAGTTGATCTGCTTACGGACAGAGCGGACTGCGTGGTGCGCTTCCAGGGAGGCAATAATGCTGGGCACACTCTGGTTGTTCAAGGGCAGAAGTATATCTTTCACCTGATCCCCTCAGGAATACTCCACCCAGGGAAAGTGTGCATGATCGGAAACGGCGTGGTGATCGATCCCGCCGTTCTCATCCACGAAATAGACAAGTTGAACGAGGCGGGCAACCCCGTTACCCCTGAAAAGCTGGTGGTCAGCCGCTACGCCCATGTGATCATGCCGTATCACCGCGCCATGGATGCAGCCCGGGAAAACCGAAAGGGAAAGACCAGAATTGGAACGACCGGCCGGGGCATCGGCCCCTGCTACGAAGACAAGGTGAGCCGCAACGGCATTCGCATCCACGACTTGTTCGATCCCGCAGTCTTCCGGTCAAAACTGGATCAGGTCCTCGAAGAGAAGAATTTCCTCCTGGAGCACTACTTTAAGGAAGCCCCTCTGGAAGCGGGGGCCATCGCCGATGAGTATCTCGCATACGGAGAGCGACTCGCGCCTTTTGCGGGCAATGTATCCGAAAGACTTCAGGAAGCGGATCGGCAGGGGAAGAGCCTTCTATTCGAAGGAGCACAGGGAACGCATCTGGACATCGACCACGGCACATACCCTTACGTCACTTCATCCAATACGGTTGCGGGAAACGCCTGCTGCGGAGCTGGAATCGGTCCCGTCCGCATCCAGAAGGTCATCGGGATCGCCAAGGCATATACAACGAGAGTAGGAGGAGGTCCTTTCCCTTCCGAAATTCTCGATGAAACAGGGGAATACATCCGTTCGGTCGGAGGCGAATTCGGTGCCACAACCGGTCGGCCCCGCCGCTGCGGATGGCTCGATACGGTGGTGGTCAAGACGTCCATCCGCCTGAACGGCCTGGCCGGCCTTGTCATCACCAAGCTTGATGTTCTCACGGGGGTTCCACGACTCAAGATCGCCACCGGTTACCAGTGTGGCTCAATGAAACTGGATAGTGTTCCACCGGAACTGGACGCCCTTGAGGCATGCCGTCCCAATTATGAAGAACTGCCGGGGTGGGAAGAGAACATCACGAAGGTGAGAAATTTCTCCGACCTTCCCGAAAACGCGAAACGCTATCTTCTGACCATCGAAGAACTGGCGGGGATACCACTCTATATCATTTCCGTCGGGCCCGGGCGGGATGAGAACATTGTATTGCGAAACCCCTTTGAAGACAGATGAGATTCCAGCCTGCGTGTTTCTTCCGCCAAATCCCGCCAGGGAAGACAACGGCAGCATGATTCATCGAAATCAAAGGAAGAATAGAGCCTGTCCAGGTATTTTCCAGGTGGATCATGCTTGAGATCATCGTGTTCGTCTGCGGAGCGGTGGTCATGATCCTCGAGATGGTGGGTTCGAGGATCCTGGCCCCTTATCTCGGATCATCCATCGTGGTCTGGACGAGCCT
>JAAYUJ010000651.1 GCA_012517775.1 Deltaproteobacteria bacterium | reverse complement strand
TTCCCCCTTACTTCCACTGCAGAATGGCGCCCCTCGACCCGGACGTGACCAGGTGGGCATACCGTGCCAGATAACCTTCTGTGATTCGCGGTGGTGGAGGACTCCACCTTCCCCGCCTGCTCTCCAGTATTGCCTCATCCACGAGGAGTTCCAGCCTCTTGGCAGGAATATCCACGAGGATCTCATCTCCTTCTTCCACGAGGGCTATGGGACCGCCCACCACGGCCTCCGGGGAAACATGGCCGATGGCGGCGCCCTGAGTCCCTCCACTGAAACGGCCGTCTGTGATGAGAGCAACGTCTTTCCCCAATCCCATCCCCATAATCGCCGCGGTGGGAGTGAGCATCTCCTGCATGCCGGGTCCGCCTTTGGGACCCTCGTGGCGAATGACCACCACATCCCCCGGTTGAATCCTTCCCTCCAGGATGGCTGCCGCTGCGGCAGATTCGCTTTCAAAAACCCGTGCCCTGCCCTTTCGCTGAAGCATCTCCGGAGCCACAGCGGACTGTTTGACAACAGCTCCTTCCGGTGCCAGATTCCCGCGGAGTATGGCAATACCTCCCTCCCTGTGGTAGGGGTTATCCAGTGATCGTATGATTTCCCTGTCCAAAACCCGTGCCGCATCGATATTCTCTCCCACAGTCCCGCCGGTCACCGTGAGAACGTCACGATGAATCAGCCCTCCTGCGGAAAGCTCCTTCATCACAGCCTGGACGCCACCTCCCGCGTTCAGATCCTCGAGAAAATGCACGCCGCCCGGCCGCAGACTGCAAAGATGGGGTGTGCGGGCGCTGATCGTGTTGAAAAGGTCCAGATCCAGTTCGATGCCTGCCTCGTGAGCGACCGCCGGGACGTGGAGCACCGTGTTGGTGGAGCACCCCAGAGCCATGTCCACAGCCATGGCGTTCTCAAAGGCGCTCCGGGTGGCTATGTCCCTAGGCCGGATGTTCTGGAGCACAAGGTCCATGATTCTCATGCCGGCTGTCTTTGCCAGGCGGGTCCTGGCCGCGCTGATGGCGGGTATGGTCCCGTTTCCCGGGAGACCAAGACCGAGAGCCTCTGTCAGGCAATTCATGGAATTGGCGGTGAACATGCCGGCACAGGAGCCGCACCCCGGACAGGCATTCTCTTCCAAATCGCGGAGCTCGTCTTCCGTCATCTTTCCTGCCTTGAGGGCACCCACTCCCTCGAACACGGAGATCAGGTCTAGGGGCTGTTTTCCTGCACGTCCAGCCAGCATGGGACCCCCACTGACGACTATGGCCGGAATGTTGAGCCGCAATGCAGCCATGAGCATTCCGGGAATGATCTTATCGCAGTTGGGGATGAGTACCAGACCATCGAAAGGGTGAGCCATGGCCATGATTTCCACCGAATCGGCGATGAGCTCCCTGCTTGCCAGGGAGTAACGCATCCCTTCGTGGTTCATGGCAATGCCATCACAGACACCAATGGTGGTGAATTCGATGGGAGTTCCCCCTGCCATGCGGACACCGGCTTTAGCGGCCTCGGCGATCTTGTCCAGATGAATGTGGCCCGGGATGATCTCATTGGCCGAATTGGCAATCCCGATAATGGGCCTGTCCAATTCTGCCTGACTATATCCCATCGATTTGAAGAGAGAACGGTGGGGAGCTTTTTCGGCACCTTTTTTCATCAAATCACTGCGCATCAACTGGGTCTCCTCTGATATGTACCGGCTGAGTGCCGGCAAATGGTTGATTCTTCCTCACAGTGTGAGGAAAGAGACTGAAGGGTATGAGGCGGCAATGAACCGCCCCTTAACCTTTTCAGCATGCAGAACACTAATGCGTAACATTCTGGAAAGATGATCCCATCCCATTGCTTTTATGTCACACGCGATTAGAATTCAGGTTACTTTATCCCCCTTCAGGTTGGCAAGGGGAAAGGCGCGCATGGCATACCGGCAAAGACATCTTAGCATATGTCTTCCTGGTTCCCTGAGAACGATGAAGAGTGCAGCGGGATCATCAGGATTGGCTCAATCCATGTACCCGTTTTTGATTCGCTGCAAGATGGATGTTTCGGACATTTCTGCGGGATTCGTTTCATGAAAACGCTATTCGGTCCGGTACCTTCCCGCCGACTGGGGCGCTCCCTGGGGATTGACGTGATCCCTCCCAAAACATGCAGCCTGGACTGCGTGTACTGTGAGTCCGGCCGTACAACCTGCCTGACCCTGGCCCGGCGCGAGTTTGTCGAGCCAGACGCGGTTTTGAGGGATCTGGATGCATATTTCAGTCGATACCCCGATGGCACAGATGTCCTCACCTTTTCCAGTGCAGGTGAGCCCACCCTGTATGAGCCACT
>JAAYUJ010000650.1 GCA_012517775.1 Deltaproteobacteria bacterium | reverse complement strand
GCCGCACTGCCGCCATCGGCGGTCTTCTTGCGGTGCCATGGCCACTTCCTCACCTTGCCTTCGTTCCTTCCCTTTTCCAGTTCCAAGAATTCGCGCAGCAACTCCTCCTGGCGAGGAGTGATCGACTTCGGTATCTTCACCTCGATTTCGATGAAAAGGTCTCCCCTGCCCCGACCGCGCAATCGAGGCACGCCTTCCCCTGAAAAGCGGATAACGGATCCCGGTTGAGTACCTGGTTCAATGTCAAGACTCTTGGACCCCTCCATGGTGGGGACTTCTATTCTTTCTCCCAGAATAGCCTGTACAAAAGATATGGGAACCTTGGCAAACAGATTGTCGCCATCCCTCTCGAAGAATTCATGGGGCTGCACTGAAATGCGCACATACAAATCCCCCGCAAATCCCCCGCGGTAGCCACTCTCTCCCTCTCCTCTCAGCCTCAGCCGAGTTCCCGTATCGACACCGGCAGGAACACGGACCTGAACGCGCCTGTTGCTCTTGACACGCCCCTGTCCGCGACACTTGCTGCAAGGCGACACCAGGACTTTTCCCGTACCCTGACAGCGGGCACATGTCGTGCTGATCCGAAAGAAGCCCTGAGACTGAACAACCTGTCCGGACCCCTGACACATCGGGCAAACGCTCTCCCTGGTCCCTGGTTCAGCGCCACTCCCTCCGCAGTTCTCACAAGTGGTCAGGGTCTCGATCTCTATTTCCTTTTCTGTGCCAAATACCGCCTCTTCGAAACTCACCGTAAGATCATGGATGAGATCTCCACCCGGCCGCGCTGCAGTGCGCCCTCGTGAAGAACCACCAAAACCGAAAGAGAAAAACTCCTGGAAGATATCTCCAAAGGAGCTAAAGATGTCTTCAAAGCCGCTGAATCCACTGAAACCGGCACCCTGAAGCCCCTCATGGCCGTATGTATCATAAATACGTCTTTTCTGAGGGTCTCTCAGCACCTCATAGGCTTCGGCCGCCTCTTTGAAAGCCTCCTCAGCTTCTTTGTTTCCTGGATTTCGGTCTGGATGATATTGCAGTGCAAGCTTTCGATAGGCTTTCTTGATCTCCTCCTCATCCGCCTGCTTCGAAACCCCTAAAACATCATAATAATCTCGCTTGCCCATTGAAGTTTGATCCTTTTACGGTCTGATTGCGAGCCCTATGAACTGCCTCTTATCATCCTTCGTTCTTCGTAAACACACACCTTGGGCTTGTCAACTCCCTTCGCCCGGTGGCAGTTCCGTCCTGAAGATCTCACTGATCTCTCTCGGCAACCTGACCATCATCCATGACTTCTCTGCCGGCACGCCGATAGCCTTCCATGGCGAAAGCCATCTTCCCGAGCTCCTTTGCCCTTTCTGCCAAACGAATCCATTCTTCCTCGGTCGGCTCAACCTTCAATATCCTTGAAACCTTGTTGAACAGAAAGGCATCACCATCTTCCGCCGCAGCCTTGAATATGCGGCCGAGAGCCTCTTTCGCATGTGCCTTTTGATAAAAATCCACAGCATCGTGAAACATGCCGTTTTCCTCAAACTGCTCGCCCCATTGTTTGAGCATCTCTAACGACACTGCGGACTGATTCAGCAAATCGCGTTTTTCCAGACAGTTGAGCAGGTTTCTCTTCACAATTGACCTCTTCATCCAGAGATCGCAGCAACATCCCGTATATCAGAAATTGCATCCTCTGTT
>JAAYUJ010000649.1 GCA_012517775.1 Deltaproteobacteria bacterium | reverse complement strand
GAACACGGGCACCTCGGGGGCGAGGGAGACCACCCCCAGTGCAATGAGAAGCCAACCGGGCATGATCGGCAGCGCGAGGCCCAACAGTCCGAGGAACAGAAAGAGAACCCCGAGGCTGATACGCGTCAACCACAGAAAAGAGCGAAGGAGCATGGGATCGAATCCTCAAAGATCCTGATGGGACGTCTGAATCTGCACCTTTTTCTCAGCGTTCTGTATACACCAGCATTCCTCAATTCCGTAAAGTCGTGGTTTTCTTCCCACACTGAAAAGGAGGCCGGAAGAGACTGTCAAAAGATCCACTGTGGACCGGGCGCATCCTTCCAACGATGGACGGATATTGTGCAGTCTGCCGGTTGATATCGGCAGAACGCCATGTTAACGGCTGTGGCGCTGCGGATCGCTCAGTGAGAGTTGGCGAAGAAGCGGTTGAAAGCGTTCAAATAAGCTCTCGCACTTGCCTCGATCACATCGGGACTCGTTCCGATGCCGGAATAGACCGCTCCCCCGATTTCCACCCGCACCATCGCCTCTCCCAATGCATCCTTACCCATGGTAACGGCTTTCAGATCATAGTCCCGCAGGATTCCCTGCTGCCCTACAATGCGCTCGATGCAGTTGAAGGAGGCATCGACCGGGCCGTTCCCGGTAGCGGCATCGGTCAGTTTCTGCGTCTCTTTGACCAGTGTGATGGAAGCGAGAGGGACCATGGTGCTGCCGCTCATGATCTGAAGGCTATGGAAGGTATAAGTTTCCGGAACCTTGGTGAGCTCGATTTCGACGATGGAGCTCAGGTCTTCGCTGGCGATCTCTTTCTTACGATCCGCAACGTTTAGAAAGCGGGCGTAAACACGTTCAAACTTTTCAGGATCCAGGTCGTAACCCAGAGTCGCGAGTCGGTGGCGCAGAGCGGCGCGTCCAGATCGGGCGGTGAGGATGATCTTGTGCTGATGGATTCCCACGTCTTCCGGCTTGATGATCTCGTAAGTGCTTCGGTCCTTGAGAATTCCATCCTGATGGATTCCGGACGAGTGCGCAAAAGCATTCGACCCCACAATGGCCTTATTGGGTTGCACGGGAATATTCATAACGCGGCTGACCATGCGGCTTGTCCGGTAAATCTCCTTCGTTCGAATGTCCGTGTGGAGGTCGAACGTGCTTGCCCGGGTTCTCAGGATCATCACGATTTCCTCCAGGGACGCATTGCCGGCGCGCTCCCCGATGCCGTTCACCGTGCATTCCACCTGGCTCGCGCCGTTTCTGACAGCAGCAAGGCTGTTGGAGACTGCAAGGCCCAGATCGTTGTGGCAATGGACGCTGAGAGTGACTCCATCCAGAGCCGGCACGCTTTCCCTGAGGCGTTTAATCAGGTCTCCAAACTCTTCGGGGATTGCATAGCCGACGGTGTCAGGAATATTGATAACGGTAGCTCCCGCTTTCACTGTAGCTTCGATGACACGGCAAAGGTATTCGAAGTCCGTACGTGACGCGTCTTCCGTGGAGTACTCCACGTCATGGCAATAATTCTTGGCATAGCGAACGGCTTCCACTGCCATTTCCAGTGCGCTGTCCCGATCTCTGCGCAGCTTTTTCTGGAGGTGAATGTCGGAAGAGCCAAGAAAGACGTGGATCCGTGGTCTTTCAGCGCCCTTTAGGGCCTCCCAGGCACTGTCGATATCTGCCTTAACAGCTCTGGCAAGGCCGGCGATGACGGGTCCCTTCACTTGCTCCGCAATCGCTTTAACGGCTTGCAGGTCCTCCGGGGATGAGCATGGAAAACCTCCCTCGATCACATCGACCCCCAATTTGGCAAGCTGTTGGGCAATTTCGATTTTTTGCCTCTTGTTCAGCTTAGCTCCCGGCACCTGTTCTCCATCTCTCAATGTGGTGTCAAAAATGCTTATTTTTCGGCTCATGGGATTCACTCTCTCCTTTCTTTCGACCTTTTCATCAGGGCTTAGAGGGCGATTTTCCCGGGATGTTCATACCCGTTTTCACAGCAGGCACGTCCCGGAAAAGCAAAAAGGCCATGGGGGGTACCCATGGCCTTTTTCCTCGCGCATGAAAACGCTCTATGGCGAATTCAACGGAAAGGCATGAGTACCCGCCTCCGCTTCCTTAAGGAGAAGGAGCAGCATCTGTAGGACGAGAAGAAAACTCAGTGCCAATCCGGAAATGACGCTCATTTCTAGCCTTTTCTCATTCCATCCATGCTTTCGGACAATTTCATATGCTACTAGCCCTGGAGTTTAGCAGCAATAAAAAAACACACAGCAATCTCGATCAGGAAAATCAGCGTGAAAAGAGTAAATTGACTGATCGAGAAATCTTCTAGAATACGATTCGCTTCTTCCATCACGGGCAAAGCTTTGCTCTCTTCCATTCGTTCTCCTTGAGGCAATCGGCAATCCTCCGAGGATGATCAACTAAAACCCACTATAGGCACCTTAAAAAAATTATACTTCTTAGCTGGTCTTCAGATCAAGTCGAAAAGGACTGCAAGGGTTTCTTCCCTTCTGTTTTCATGAAGAGGCTTTGCAGAGTCCTTCGGAATATCTTTGAGAACGGTGCTGTCGACGAGAGGAGGTAAGTCGGGATTGAGTCGACGCGCTTTCTGTGAGAAACTGTAATGGTTGCGAGCACTTTCGGTGCTCCTCTGTAACTTCTCGACAAGTCCGGGTGACGATAGCTTTGCAGGTCGGGTTTCCATACCCGATACATTGTGGCGTAAAGGCTGTTGGGATTTGAATCCCGACTGAGTCGCTGAGAAAGTGCGGTCCTCTTGTCTTTAATCCAATTGTTCGGATTATGATAGGGTGGTATTTGTCTTTAATGCTGCTACCAGAGCTTCTCGTGGCGGCGGAGGAACATGCTTGGAGGGATCAACGCAAGGCAACAGCCTGGGTCGTGTGAATCTCGATGGTATACCGCCGGGAGTTCTGGGAATCGCGCGAGTAATCCATGAAGCGGGCTTCGGAGTCTGGATCGTAGGAGGAGCGCTTCGCGATTTGATTCTTGGGGTAACCCCGAGGGACTGGGACCTGGTGACGACTGCTTTGCCTCATCATGTGACGAATCTCTTTCCAAAGGTTATACCCGTGGGGATTCGACATGGCACTGTGGGTGTCCAATTCGGCGGGACGGCAGTGGAAGTCACCAGTTGTTCATGGAGTGAACAGGGGGGAATCCTTCGGGACCTGGGGAGACGGGACTTCACTGTAAACGCCCTTGCCCTGGCCTATCCGGAGGGCGTGGTTTTGGATCCCTACGAAGGGGAAAGAGACCTTCACCTTGGTGTACTGCGGGCGGTGGGAGACGCTAAATCCAGATTCAGGGAGGACCCTCTCCGTGTGATCAGGGCGTGTCGACTGGTTGCGTACTATGATTTTCATATAGAGCCGGCCACATTTCGGGCTCTCATGGAAGAGGCCTCAAGGCTCAAATCCGTTGCACAGGAGCGGATTCGGGATGAGATCTATAAGCTGATCCTGGGCAAACAACTTGGTGGTGCGTTTGAGTGCTTGCGGCGTGGAGGCGTTCTGAAACAGGTTCTTCCTGAATTCGATGAGCCGGGATCGGGCGGATCAGGGGCTCCCCGTTCCTCTGAAAGATATCTCCATATGGTTGCCACGATGGCGGGCTGTCCGGAACGCCTCAACCTTCGTCTTGCAGCCCTCTTCCAACATATCGGGAAGCATGGCACAAAGGAATCTTGCAAGGAGTCGCCCTTGAATGAGTCATCGTTTCGGGAAAGCGCCAAAGTTGCAGCCCTGGTGCTGAAGCGCTGGCGCGCTTCCGGCCATCAAATCCGCACTATAACCGATATCATCAAGTACCAGCCCCCGGAAGGGATCCGCAACTGGGATGACCCGACGATCAGGAGATATCTCAACCGGATCGATTCCCCGCTGCTGGAGGATATCCTCCTCCTTGCCCAGGCAGATCGCAGCGCTCGTGTAGATAGTCAGCGACTCCTCGACGAATATGCGTCTTTTCGGTTGCGGGCTCATTCCCTTCTGGAATCCGGAGAGGTGGTGCCCATCGGAGAGCTCGCGGTGAACGGGAAAGATGTGATGGAGATATTAGGAATAGACTCAGGACCTTTGGTAGGCAGATGGTTGAGAAAGCTGCACAGGATGGTACTCGAAAATCCCAGTCTCAACCAGCGAAAGATTCTCATGGATTTTCTCAGGAAGTCTGAGCTATAGAATAGCAGGTCATGGACGTCGGCCGATATTTCAATTTAATAAGGAGAGTGGACTATGTTGGTCAAGAACTGGATGAGCAGGAATGTCTTTACCATCACCCCGGAGGATTCGATGCAGGATGCCGTTTATCTCATGCGTGAGCATAAGGTGCGGACGCTTCCCGTGGTAAAGAACGACAAGGTTGTGGGAATAGTATCCGAAACGGACATCAAGAGGGCTTCTGCTTCTGATGCCACGGGGCTGGATGTGCACGAGATTCTCTATCTCATCTCTAAAATAAAGATCAAAGATATCATGAGCAAGAACCCGATAACGGTTCATGAGGATTTGACCGTTGAGGAAACGGCGGAGATTCTCATGAAAGAGAAAATCTCCGGCGTGCCGGTGTTGGACAATGAAGGAAAGATCTTGGGGATCATCACGAGGGATGATCTTTTCAACGTTTTGATCTCTTTGAGTGGATTGGGAAAGAAGGGTATCCAGCTGGCTTTTCAGGTGGAGGATCGCCCTGGGTCCATTAAGGAGTTGACGGATATCATAAGAAAGCACGAGGGACGCATTGCAAGCATCCTCAGCTCTGCCGAACGGGCTCCCGAGGGATATCGAATTGTCTACATCAGGATGTATGACATTTCCCGTGAGGTCTTACCGTTATTGCTGGCCGAACTGAGAAAGAAAGCAAAAATGATCTATCTTGTGGACCATCGTGACAACAAGAGAGAGATCGT
>JAAYUJ010000648.1 GCA_012517775.1 Deltaproteobacteria bacterium | reverse complement strand
GCATTCAGGACGGCCCAGTCGGCGACGATGTCCGAACCGTCCCGCATCCCTTCCGTTTCCCGGTTTGGAGAAGCAACAGACCCGCAATCCAGGTGGTCCCTGCCGATGACGATGGGTGCCTTGACCATCCCCTTGCGCACGAGGTCGTTGAAGATCACGCCGGCCTTCTCCCGCTCTCCATACCCCAGCCAGCAGATACGGGCGGGAAGCCCCATGTGGGTGACCCTCCTCTCGGCCAGCCCCAGCCACCGCACCATGCGCTCCTTGTGGGGAAAAGTCTCCATCAGGACCCGATCGGTCACGAGGATGTCTTCGGGGTCTCCGGAGAGGGCCACCCAGCGGAAGGGGCCTTCACCCTCGCAGAATAGGGGGCGGATATAGGCCGGAACGAATCCGGGGTAGTCGAAGGCGTTCTCCACCCCACGCTTCAGGGCCTGACCCCGCAGGTTGTTCCCGTAATCGAACGCAACGGCTCCCCGGCTTTTCATCTCGAGAATCGCGCGGCAATGGACCGCCATGGAAGCCATGGCCATCTCCACATACCGGCGGGGGTCCGTCTTGCGGAGAGCCAGGGCGTCTTCGTAGGCGATGCCGGCCGGCACATAGCCGTTCAGTTCGTCGTGGGCGCTCGTCTGGTCCGTGACGACATCGGGGATGAAACCCGTTTCGACCATCTTGGGGAGGAGGTCAGCAGCATTCCCAAGAAGGCCGATGGAAAGGGGGCGCTTTCCCCCTGCGGCGGCCCGGGCCATGCGGATTGCCTCCTCAACATCCTCACTCATGGCATCCAGGTAACGGGTGTGGAGGCGGCGCTCAATTCGGCTCCGATCCACTTCGACACAAATGAGAACCCCGTCGTTCATCGTCACGGCGAGGGGCTGGGCCCCTCCCATGCCGCCAAGACCGCCGCTCACCACGATCCTTCCCTTCAGGGACCCGTTCCAGTGTGTTTGCGCAAGAGACGCAAGGGTCTCGTAAGTCCCCTGGAGGATTCCTTGAGTCCCGATGTAGATCCAGGAACCCGCCGTCATCTGGCCGTACATCATGAGGCCTTTTCGTTCAAGGTCGTGGAAGTGCTCCCAGTCGGCCCAGCGGGGCACGAGATTCGAGTTTGCAATGAGCACCCTCGGTGACCAGGCGTGGGTCTTGAGGACCGCCACGGGCTTTCCCGACTGGATGAGGAGCGTCTCGTCGTTTTCCAGCTCCAGGAGGGATCGGATGATGGCGTCGAAGCACTCCCAGTTCCTGGCGGCGCGGCCGGTGCCGCCGTAAACGATGAGCTCATCCGGCTTCTCACCGCATTCAGGATCAAGATTGTTGCAGAGCATCCTGAGGGCCGCCTCCTGCTGCCATCCTTTGCAGTGGAGCTCTTTGCCCCGGGGGGCTCTCACCGGCCGGGCCCCGCCGCAACCGATTCCAAGCTCACTGAGGAAGTCTTTCGCCGGTGCTGTTGCCATGTTCTTCACTCCTGATCGTCTTCGAGGGATGGGGTATGCGTCATATGCCTCATGAACTGCAGAATCTTATCATGAACCGGTCGAGCGCGAAAAGAGAAGGACGCTCGGGCGGGTCGCGACAACCGCAGAAGATCATGCGTCAGCGGACTGCGCACATTCATGGCTCCTTCCCCTAGAACATGGGTACGGACCTTGCTTCTGCATCCACCCCCTTTCCCACGGGGTGTCGGCCCGTTTCGATGCCGCAGTCTGCTTCCGGAAAGTTCGCCGTGATGGAATACATATTGATATGCACCTTTTATACACATAATATTGAAGACGCCATCCTGAAAAGGCCCGCCTCCGCCATCGTCCCGGCGAAACCGAGTCAGGAGGGCCATGGAAGGGAAATGAGCAGGAGGTGCCCCTCATCGTTCTGTGCTTGAGGCCAGGACCTGGCCGCTATGGAAGCCGAGCGACCGGAATTGGTGTCGGCGCTGCGTTTGTTCTTGACGCAAGGTGTCTTTTCAGTATGTGTGTTGCCATTCATAGGAGGTGTCCACCGCCTTTCCTCCACCAAGACAGGAAGTCCACCGAGATGAGCTGTAATTTCTCAACAAGCGCAGGTAACGATAACTCTCCAGGTCAGGATTCCATACCCGACACATTGGCGCAAAGGCTGTCGGAATTGGAATCCCGACCTGCTTATTGTATAAGTGCGATGAGCTCTCCTTCAAATGTCGATCCGGATCGGAAGCAACCGAAGCTTCTCGATCAAGTCCGCTCGGCCATAAGGCTCCGCCACTACAGCATACGAACGGAAGAAGCTTACGTTCAATGGATCAGGCGATATATCCTGTTTCACAACAAACGCCACCCCCTGGAAATGGGGAGCCTGGAAATCAACCGCTTCCTGTCCCATCTTGCCTCCGGCAAGCACGTGGCTTCCTCGACTCAGAACCAGGCCCTGTGCGCGTTGGTTTTTCTCTACAAGGTGGTGCTTCACAAGGACCCGGGTGATCTGGCAGATGTCGTTTGGGCAAAGAAACCGAAGAAGCTCCCGGTGGTTTTGACCCGGGAAGAAACAAAGGCCCTCCTGAGCGGCCTTGAGGACGAGAAATGGATCATGGGCAATCTCCTTTACGGGGCCGGACTGCGATTAATGGAGTGTATTCGACTGAGGGTTAAGGACGTGGATTTTGGTTACCGGCAAATCGTTGTAAGGAACGGCAAAGGGGAGAAGGATCGGGTCACCATGCTTCCGGCTTGTGTGATCAAGCCGCTCCAGGAGCATCTCGTGGAGGTCAAGGCGCTCCATGAACGGGACTTGGGAGAAGGATTTGGAAATGTATACCTTCCCTGTGCGCTGGAAAGAAAGTACCCTCATGCGGATCGGGAGTGGGCTTGGCAGTATGTCTTTCCTTCCCGGAAGCGATCTGTCGACCCGAGAACGCACATCGAGCGGCGGCATCACATAGATGAGACAGTCCTGCAGAGGGCGGTCAAGGAAGCGGCGAGAAAGGCGAGGATCACTAAACTGGTTGGACCTCATGTGCTTCGCCACTCCTTTGCCACCCATTTGCTGGAGGCGGGCCATGACATCCGGACTGTTCAAGAGCTCCTGAGACACGAAGACGTCAAGACGACCATGATTTACACCCACGTGCTCAACAAGGGGGGATGGGAGTACAGAGCCCCGCCGACAGGCTCTGATTAGTCGGTATATGCGGCTGATGGGAGCAGCATATACCGCTTGCCGGAATCCGGAATATCGCTGTTAACGAATCAATCACACTGATAATATGCCAAGATAGCAGGCTCGGCAATTCCCGGAGTCTAGGCCAACGGTACGATATCGGGAAGATGCCACTGGCGGAGAGTAACTTTTGGCGGCCACAGGGATCGATGTATCACTTTATACAGGGGGAGATGTCGCGTCGAGGGAATATCAGACACCCCCGCCAGAGGCGGTGGCTTGATGAGTGGGGCCGCCTCAAAGGCGGTCGCCCAGTTTCAAACGTTTAAGGTTGCCATCAGGGAATCGTATGTGTTCAGGGGGTTCTTTAAATCCATGACAGATCAGGGGTTCTGTTTTGGAACGAGCAGGTGAGAGCTTCAACGAGCACGGGGTATGTAGGAATGCCTCTGAGGCGGCAGGTCTCCCGCAGGGACAAGATTCGCT
>JAAYUJ010000647.1 GCA_012517775.1 Deltaproteobacteria bacterium | reverse complement strand
GCAGACCAACGCACCCAGTGGCGGAGCCGGCCATCGGACCTCTCTGCGCGGCGGAGGACCTTTGACCACCGTTGTTCTTGGAGATGGCAGCGAGTCGAATACCCTGTGGCAAATGGTTTGGCTCAATGTCCTCGAAGAGGACACTTTTCTGAGAACCTGTGGAAATCCTGCCAAGACGGCAGAGGAGGACAAATTTCCCTGGCTGGCGCCAACCCGGACGAGTGAGCCAAACAGTGGGCGTGAGACAAACTCTGAGGATGTGCATCCGGCCCAGATGTTCTGGGGGATGCCTCGCCGGATCCGCCTCAGTCTCGATGATTGTGTCAAAAGCATCTGTGACATCTGTGGAGCTCTCGACTCGAATTGCATTCGCGCGTATCGAACCAAGAATTATGGAGTCAATTACACCGGCCCCTGGCTCCATCCTCTCTCACCGCACACTCGAAAGGAGGGAATTCCCGTGCCGGTGCACGCCCAGCCGGGGGGCGTTTCCTACCGCCACTGGCTCGGTCTGGTGCAAGAAGACGAAAAGCGCAGCAGGGAGCCTTCACGTATCGTCCACCATTTTCGCGAAAACCGCCAGAAGGCTGAAGACCCATTTCGCCTGTGGGTTTTCGGCTACGACATGGACAAAATGAAGGCACGTTGCTGGTATGAGTCAACCATGCCGCTCATTCCTCTGCGCAGAGAGATTCGCGAGCAATACGCGCAGAACGTTGCCGCAATGGTGCTGGCCGCTTCCCAAGTGGCGGCAAACCTCAGGGCTTGTGTGAAGAAAGCCTGGTTCAAACGACCCTCCGATGTCAAGGGAGATACTTCGTTTGTAGACAGCGATCTCTGGCAGATGACAGAGGATGGGTTTTACACCATGTTGAATGAGTTGAGGTCAGTATTGGAAGAAGGGAATGAAGCAACTCAAGTCATGAAGCGATGGCATCACTTCCTTTCCCAAAAAGCACTATCCATCTTTGACGGATTGGCTTGGAAATGCCCTGTCGAGGACGCCGATCCCAAACGTGTTGTTCTGGCACGACTCGATCTGATGAAATCTAACAACAGCAGAAGAATCACTGTGGACCTGCTTGGCTTGCCCAGACTCTCAAGAAAGGAGGTCTAAATGAGCATCAGAAAGTATCTGAAATTTGATCCTGGAGAAGAAACGGGAGAGACTCTGCTCCAGTGGTGGAAGGGGCTTGAGGGGAATCGGGGGGAGCGCGCTACGCTGCGCCGCTGTCGGAATCTGACCGAAGTGGCCTTTGTCCCCTCCTTCCATCGACTCTACCGAGACCTTTCCAAGTGCGCAGTGGTAGATGCCGAAAGACTTGCACTGGTGGCCGGACTTGCAGCCCATGTAAGAAGCATTGACCCTGGAGCGGAAATCGCCGTGCAGATGGGCCAGGGGAAACCTGGAAGCGGCTCGGCAGTTGTGAGTGGTTTGCGGTTCCGCCGCCTTCTGAAAATCCAGGACAGAGAAGAGCTCTTCCTGGCCATGATTCGCATTATCGCACTCCTGGGAGGCGGCCTCAACCTTTTGAGCCTTGTAAAGGGTGCTTATGAGTGGAACGAATGGACCCGCAAAAAATGGGCCTTCGACTATTATTCCACAGCCCCTTCGGAAGTATAGTCACCATGAAAGGAGATCATCGCATGAGCCGATTCATTCAATTGCACCTTCTTACCTCGTATCCTCCCTCCAACCTCAACCGAGATGATTTGGGCCGTCCCAAGACCGCGATCATGGGAGGAAGAACCCGCCTGCGGATTTCCTCCCAGAGCTTGAAGCGGGCTTGGCGCACATCCGAATTTTTTTCCGAGTCACTCAACGGCCACGTAGGGACAAGAACCAAGGCGATGGGAACCGAAATCTACAAGGGCCTTGTCAACAAAGGGGTATCGGAGAAGAAGGCAAAGGAGTGGGCAAAGCAGATTGCCGAAGTTTTCGGAACCTGCAAGAAGGCTTCAACCGATAACCCCTTGCAGGACCTTGATGTTGAGCAACTGGTTCATTTCAGCCCGGAAGAGCAAAAGGCCATCGACGGATTAGTAGCGAAGATGGCCGCATCAGACACGGGCCCCACCAAGGAAGAACTGAACCTCTTGACCAAAGATCACACGGCCGTTGATATCGCCATGTTCGGCCGCATGCTGGCCAGCTCTCCTGCGTACAACACCGAGGCCGCTGTGCAGGTGGCTCATGCAGTCAGCGTTCACGAAGTGGCAGTGGAAGATGATTACTTCACAGCGGTCGACGACTTGAATAAGGGTGAAGAGGACATGGGGGCGGGCCATATCGGGGAAACGGAATTCGCTGCCGGTCTGTACTACCTCTATCTGTGCATCAACCGTGAACTCCTCCTGAAAAACCTTGGTGGGAACGAGGATCTGACAAAGAAGGGCCTGGCAGCTCTTGTGGAATCCTCCGCCAAGATTTCCCCCACAGGGAAGCAGAACAGTTTTGGATCGCGGGCCTATGCGTCCTATATCCTTGCTGAAAAGGGAGACCAGCAACCCCGGTCGCTTTCGGTTGCCTTTCTCAAGCCGGTGCGTGGCGAAGACATCCTCGCCGAAGCTGTCAGACAAATGGGGGAAAAACGCACCAATATGGAAAAGGTTTACGGGGCCTGTGCCGATGCTCACAAGATCATGAACGCGGAAACAGGTGAAGGGTCCCTGCAGGAAATCATCGCCTTCGTCACGGAGTGAGCCATGCGCGATTATCTCTTGTTTCGCCTGTATGGGCCGTTGGCTGCATGGGGAGACATCGCTGTGGGCGAGTACCGCCCTAGTTTTGCCCATCCCAGCAAGTCCGCCGTCATGGGTTTGATCGCCGCAGCCCTGGGGTTGCGGCGGGACCAGGAAGATGCTCAGCAAATGCTTGTCGATTCGTTCCATTTCGCGGTTAGGGTCGATGCCATGGGGAGTCTGCTCCGGGATTATCACACGACTCAGGTTCCCCCTGCCCGCAAAGGGTTCATCCACCCGACGAGGCGCTCCGAACTGGCGTTCCGCGGCATCAATACTATTCTCTCCACTCGGGATTATCGGGTCGACGCCGCCTATGCGGTGGCCTTATGGACGGCGATCGAGTCACCCCCATACGACCTGTACCGATTGATGCAAGCGTTGAAAAAGCCGGTCTTTACCCTTTGTCTGGGACGCAAATCATGCCCTCCAGCCATGCCCTTGCAACCGCATGTGGTCACCTCTGAGACGTTGAAGGGGGCTTTCGAGAAAGCCAACTTTCTGGATGCTCCGCTTCTTGAAATGATTCTTTCCCCGAGTGAGCATTCTGCCGTGTATTGGGAGGGGATTGAGCCAAGCGGTTTTTCCGGGCAACACGTTATAACGCGCCGCGACAAACCAATGAGTCATCTTCGTCGGCAATTCGCCGAGCGCAGGGAGTTCTATACGGGTGTTGCCACGGAAGGGGAGGAGTGAGTATGTACTTCTGCAGAATCGAGGTCAACCGCTCAACAGTGGGAGTCAAGGATGTCGTTCGTCTCTCGGCCGGTGACGGTTACCAGATCCACCGCCGCATATGGGCAATCTTCACTGACGGTCCAGGCCGACGTCGAGACTTCCTCTACCGGCATGAAGCGACACAAGGATGGCCGAAATTTTACGTAGTTTCCGAGCGCTTACCGGTCGATTCCACCGGGTTGTGGTCCATTGACTCCAAACCCTACCACCCACGATTGGCAAGAAATGAGAGATTGTTCTTCTGTTTGCGGGCCAACCCGGTCCGCACCAAGCGTGACGAGGGAAACAGACAGCATCGCCATGATGTGGTCATGGAGGCAAAGAGACGCTTGACTCAGGAGAGCGGAAAAGGGAGAGAGTTATCCATGCCTGAGATTATCCAGGAAGAAGGTACAGCGTGGCTCCTGTCCCGGGCCGAAAAGCATGGGTTTGCTATTGATCTTCGTAAACTGCGTGTGGATGCCTACCAGCAGCATGTCCTTTACAGGAAGGACAGAAAGATCAGCTTCAGCACGTTGGATTTCAATGGAATCCTTTCTGTCGTGGAACCGGAGCTTCTCACAGACGCCCTTTTTCACGGCGTG
>JAAYUJ010000646.1 GCA_012517775.1 Deltaproteobacteria bacterium | reverse complement strand
TGCAGGGACAAGCCTTGCCGGGGTGATGGTACTACGGGCCTTTTTGGATGCCCTCTCAAAGTCTGAAAAAGGGGAATCCATGACTCTTGAAAACAGAACCGGAATCATCAGAGTGGTGTTCATTGCCTTTTGCGCTGCATTTCTTGGTGGGTGTGCCACCACACAGGAGACATCGACTTTACAGCAAAGCGTCAGCATCCTCTATGACAGAGTACAGGCCCTGGAAAAACGCCTTGAAGGGGTGGACACCCAGGGGCAGAAGAGCGCGGATACTTACTCCCGCATAGAAGAACTGCGGATGCGCGTGGGTGCTTTGAACGGCCGTATCGACGAGCTGGACCATAAGATGCAGCAATACGGCCGTGCCGCGCCCGCTACACAGCCCGCCAAGCCTCAGGCGCCTGCTGGAGAGGTGGCGACGGGTGATTCGGAAGGAGCTCCCGAAGTGTCCGTAAGCCTCCCTCCCGAACCTGTTTCGCCGGAGAAAGCCCTCTACGAAAAGGCTTCGGAACTTTATCAGCAAGGAAAGCACGACCTTGCCCGGAAGGAGTTCCAGGACTTTGCCGCGAAATACCCGAAGTCGGAGTTGGCTGACAACGCCCTGTTCTCAGTTGGTGAGTGCTATTTTGCCGAGAAGAAATATCAAAATGCGATTGAGGTCTATCAGCAGGTTCTGGATCGCTATCCAAAGGGAGACCGCATTCCTCACGCCTTATTGAAACAGGGCACCGCTTTCCAGCAAATGGGAGATTCCACGGCTGCCCGGATCCTCTATGAACGATTGGCGGAGAAGTATCCCGACAGCCCGCAGACACAAATAGCCAAGAAGAAGTTGAAACAGATGCCTTGACCCTGGTCGTCGTTGCAGCATCTGCTTTCACCTAGTTCACCAACCCATAGCCGGCGTGCGTCCAGGCAAACGTTCCTCCGGCAACCGAATACACGTGAGCGTAGCCATTCTGCTTTAAATAGGAAGCTACGATATTGGCACGGTAACCCGTGCCGCAGTTCACAACAAGCTCCTCTTCCTTGGGGAGGTCGAGAGGCTTATCCAGGATCTCGACGAGTGGAAGATGGGTTGCATTCTGAATATGGCCGTGGTCCCACTCTGCACGGGTGCGCACGTCAATGAGATATCTCAGCGCGCCGCTGTCCAGTTTACTCTTCAGTTCCTGCACCGAGAGCTGTGAGAGCTTTTCAACCGGCCTGCCGGAAAACAGCCAGGATGCGATGCCCCCAGAGAGGTAACCGTAAATGTTGTCGTAGCCGATTCTGTGCAATTCGGTACACATGGCGTCGTAACGTTCTTTGTCGGTTACCACCAAAAGCAGGTCGGCATTCGGATCCACCACCATTCCCACCCAGTTTGCCAGCTGCTTTTCAAAACCAATGTTGAGAGATCCCGGAATGTGAAAGCCGCCGAAGGCTGCAGTGTCCCGTGTATCGATAACAATGGCCCCCTGTTCCATTCGCTGTTCGAACTGATCCGCCGACATGGCATGATCCAGAGGACATCGCTCCAGCAGTGGAGCGCCTTTGGCATTGGTCTGGATGATATGGGAAAAACTTTTGGGTCTGGCAGGAAACTCCCGAGTCATCTCCGCCTTGAAGTCATCAAAGGATTTGAATCGCAGCATGGGGTTGTTACGGCGCTCAAATCCAAGGGTGGAGCTCGTTTTGAAGCTCATTCCCCTACCGCACAGTGAACCCATTCCGTGTGCCGGAAACACCTCCAGATGATCAGGGTATGCCCCCAATTTCACGTATAACGAGTTGTAGAGATTGCGCACCTGTTCCGCCAGGATTTCTTCGCCGGCCAGGTCGGGACGTCCGATATCGCCCACGAAGAGCAGATCGCCTGTTAGGATCATCCAGGGTTCCTGGGAACGGGATTTATCGGTGACGAGCAGCGAGATGGCATTGGGAGTATGACCCGGGGTGTACAGCACTTCCAGTTTGGCGTTCCCAATTTCAAGGATATCGCCTTCCTTCAGTTTCTCATGTTCGAACTCTGCTGGAGCATTCTCGTGCATATGGATCTTGGCACGGGTATACGATTTCAGTTCCTGGCTGCCGCTGATATGGTCAGCGTGGATATGCGTGTCGATAACATGGGTGATCTTCATGCCCTCATCTCTGGAAACATCGAGATAGTCCTGCACGTCACGCTTGGGATCCACGACAACCATGGCCTGGGCAGCAGGACAGCCTATGACGTAAGAAAAGCAACCCATGCCAGGAACGGTTATCTGCTTGAAATACATACCTCAAACTCCTTTGCCCTTTGGGTTGGACAGATCATCTCGGCGGCTGTCCCCTTGATGCGCATTCTCGCAGTTCAGGGAGACCCCGCCGAGATGGCGTCTATTTCTTAAGGGGCCGATGGCAGAACCACCAGTCGAAATTGTCATATTGAGTCTTGCGTTCTTTGGCCGTCTTCTCATCCGTCGCCGGCGGCACAATCACCCGGTCCTGGATCAGTTCATTATCGGGCCAGCCTGCAGGCAGGGCCACCCCTTCCTTATCGGTGATCTGAAGGCCTTTTACCGCACGGAGGATCTCGTCCATATTGCGGCCCAATTCCTGAGGATAGTAAAAGATCAGCCTGATCTTGCCTTCCGGATCTCCTACGAAAACGGCTCGAACCGTGTTGGTCCCCTTGTTTGGGTGGAGCATTCCGAGCTTTTGGGCAATAGCGTCGTTGGCGGCAATTATAGGGAACTTGATGTCCACATTGAGCTTTTCGCTGATCCACTCACCCCACTTGATGTGAGAGAAAACCTGATCCACAGACATGCCGATGAGTTTGCAGTTGATCTTTTCAAACTCCTCGAATCTCTTTTGAAATGCAACAAATTCTGTCGTGCACACCGGTGTGTAGTCCGCTGGATGACTGAAGAGGACAAACCAGGATCCTTTGAGGTCTGCCGGTATTTTCATGGGTCCGTGGGTGGTCTTGACTTCGAGCTCTGGAAAATCATCTCCCAAGAGCGGCATACTGAATTTTCCTTGTTCCATTGTCTTGCCTCCTTCTGATGGATTTTTCCGGAATGTGGGGCAATCACTTCAGGATACAGTTGCCCCTGGGCTTGCAGCCAGTCGGCGATCGCTTATTCCTCGCCTGGCTGCAAGAGACTTTTGACAATAAGGTAACTTCTCAATAAGTCCAGGTTACAATCGCATCGTAGGTCGGGTTTCCATACCCGACATCTTGGCGCAAAGGCTGTCGGGATTGGAATCCCGACCCACTTATTGAGAGGGTGCACAATGAGCAGATACAAAAATGTTTTTTCATAAAAAAAGCTATGCTTTTTCTCGATGAGTTCAGCTGCGGCCGCATGGTGGCCGGCTGCATGATCCAATTGGCTGACCTTCTTTTCCCCGCCGTTAGTGTCACGCTACCCGTATGCATTTGTGAATCCTGTATGAACCATCGATCAGCAGAGCCTAAGGGCCTTGGAGACGGCCTGTCACAAATGGCCCCGCACGAGCAGAGATCCACTTTGCCTGCTTATCGCTTGCCGGTGCCTCGTGCTTGGAAGTGAATCGTCTGTAGCCGTCTCGTTCGTTAGATGTCAATTCCGAAGGACTCGAAGTCGTTTATGCCGCAATCAGGCAAGGTCGAAGCGATCCGCATTCATCACTTTGTTCCAGGCCGCCACGAAGTCATGGACGAACTTATTCAGCGAGTCGTTGCATGCATAGACTTCTGCGATCGCCCTGAGCTGTGAGTTCGAACCAAAGATGAGGTCGACGCGGGTGCCGGTCCACTTCAGTTCGCCTGTTGCGCGATCACGGCCCTCAAACACATTTTCATCCTCTGTTGCCTTCCACTCCGTGCGCATATCGAGCAGGTTCACAAAGAAGTCATTGGTGAGCGTCTCCGGGCGCTTGGTGAAAACGCCGTGCGGAGACTGGCCGAAGTTGGCATTCAAGACACGCATGCCGCCAATGAGAACCGTCATCTCAGGGGCAGTCAGTGTCAGCAGTTGTGCCCGATCAACCAGCAGTTCCTCTGCCGATATAGCGTATTTGGCTTTGAGGTAGTTACGGAAGCCGTCCGCCTTCGGTTCAAGTACATGGAATGACACCGTGTCGGTTTGCTCCTGAGATGCATCCGTGCGTCCCGGTGAGAAGGGAACGGTCACATCGTGGCCGGCCCTCTTTGCAGCCTGCTCGATACCTGCGCATCCTCCCAGGACGATCAAATCGGCGAGTGACACTTTCTTACCATCTGAATGCGTGCTGTTGAACGCTTGTTGGATTCCCTCGAGGGTATGCAACACTGTCTTGAGTTGGGCCGGCTGGTTGACTTCCCAATCTTTTTGCGGTGCAAGGCGGATGCGCGCCCCGTTTGCCCCGCCGCGCTTGTCGGAGCCGCGGAACGTGGATGCCGACGCCCAGGCGGTCGAGACGAGCTGGGAAACGGATAGTCCCGACGCAAGGACCTTAGCCTTGAGGTTGGCGATGTCCTTTTCGTCGATCAGTTCATGATCGACGGCGGGGACCGGGTCTTGCCAGATCAGTTCTTCGCTCGGGACTTCCGGGCCGAGATAGCGTGAGCGCGGGCCCATGTCGCGGTGGGTGAGTTTGAACCATGCCCGGGCGAAGGCGTCCGCGAATTCCTTGGGATTCTTCAGGTAGCGCCGCGCGATCGGTTCGTAGATCGGGTCAAAGCGAAGGGAAAGGTCCGCCGTGGTCATCATCGGCCGGTGCTTCTTGGACGGGTCATGCGCATCAACAATCATATCCGCCTCGGGCACGTCCTTGGCCAGCCACTGATATGCGCCGGCCGGGCTCTTGACCAGTTCCCACTCATATTTGAACAGTATCCGCAGATACCCCAAGTCCCATTTGGTGGGGTTCGGCTTCCAGGCGCCCTCGATGCCGCTGCTGATCGTATCGCCGCCTTTGCCGCTGCCGAAGCTGCTCTTCCAGCCGAGCCCTTGCTCCTCGATGGGGGCGGCTTCGGGCTCGGGCCCCACATGGGTCGCAGGGCCGGCGCCGTGGCATTTGCCGAAGGTGTGTCCTCCGGCGACCAATGCGACAGTCTCTTCGTCGTTCATGGCCATGCGCGCAAAGGTCTCGCGTACGTCACGGCCTGAGGCGACCGGGTCCGGATTGCCGTCGGGGCCTTCGGGGTTCACGTAGATCAGGCCCATCTGTACGGCTGCCAGCGGGTTTTCCAGATCCCGTTCGCCGCTGTAACGGCTCTTGGGTTTGTCACTCGTAGCCAGCCATTCCTCTTCGGCACCCCAGTAAATGTCCTCTTCCGGTTCCCAGACATCCTCGCGCCCGCCGGCAAAGCCGAAGGTCTTCAACCCCATCGACTCGATGGCGCAGTTGCCGGCAAGGATCATCAGGTCAGCCCACGAGATCTTCCTGCCGTATTTTTGCTTGATCGGCCAAAGCAGACGGCGCGCTTTGTCGAGGTTCACGTTGTCTGGCCAGCTGTTGAGAGGTGCCAGGCGTTGGGAGCCCGACCCGGCACCCCCGCGACCGTCGCCCATGCGGTAGGTGCCTGCGCTGTGCCACGCCATACGGATGA
>JAAYUJ010000645.1 GCA_012517775.1 Deltaproteobacteria bacterium | reverse complement strand
GGGAAGTGCCTCAGTTGCATAGCAAGCAGGTCGGAATCCCATTCCCGACGCCATGATGCCGGGTAAAAACCCGATCCACGCGGTACAGGGCGCCTTTCGACCGTTTCGGGTGCCCTAATGAGGCATGATGGACTGCCACAAAGATACGCACACCCTCTAAAACAGAAAGGCTCGCCCCACGAAAGGAGCGAGCCTTTTTCATCGTAAACACCGAGATCTCCCCGGTTCAATCATCAGTGAGACGCGTCACCTACCTCTTCCTTAACAGATGTCGCAATCTTATACAGGATGGTGAGGATGAGGGCGCCTGTCGCCCAGACACCAAGGGCGATGGTCAACTCGGGGATGGTTGGGGAATACTCCCGCACCTGCTCCAGGGGGTTGGGAATGAAGCCGGCGATGACGAGACCCATACCCTTTTCCAGCCACATGGAGAGGAAGGTGCAAAGGCAGGCAATCTTGAGGGTCTTTTCCCTGCTGCGTGTTTTGGGGTTCAGGAGGAGCACCAGGGCAATGACAGCCAGTATGGCGAAGAGCCACATGAAAGGTACCAGCTTGCCGTGACCTTCAAGGCCTACGAAGAGGTAGACCAGCGAGTGCATGTGTCCCGGGATATTGCTGTAGAAGGCCGTGAAGAATTCGAGGCCCACGAAGAACACGCTGATGAGCAATGCGTAGGTCACGATATTGGTCAGTTTATCGATGGCTTCCTGACCCGGGTCAAACTTGGTGTATTTCTTCACCAGATAGGCCAGAAGAATCAGGAGTGCCGGACCGGAACAGAACGCCGAAGCGAGAAATCGGGCAGCCATGATGGCGGTCAGCCAGTAGTGACGCGCAGGAAGCCCGGCATACAGGAAAGCCGTCACGGTATGGATGGAGACGGCCCAGGGAATGGATATGTAAATCAGAGGCTTCACCCAGCTGGGGTAGTGAACGCCCTTGCGCTCGGCTTCGAGCACATTCCATCCGATGAAAATGTTGAGGAACAGATATCCGTTCAAGCTCACCATATCCCAGAAGAGGATCGAATTGGGAGTGGGATAGAGGAGAACGTTGAGAAGCCGCATGGGCTTGCCAAGGTCCACGATGATGAAGAGAAGGCACATGGTAACGGCGGCGATGGCAAGAAACTCGCCCAGAATGGTGATCCTTCCGAAGACCTTCACGTTATGGAGGTAGTAGGGAAGCACCACCATCACGGCGGATGCTGCCACACCGACAAGAAAGGTAAACTGGGCGATATAGAATCCCCAGGAAACGTCCCTGCCCATCCCGGTTATGGTCAGACCTTTGTTGAGCTGGATCATGTAAGCCCCGAAGCCCATGCCTATGACAACCAGCAGACCCAGCAGCCATCTGAAATATCTCTGATCTCCGTAAAGAGCCCTTTCAAGCATAAGCCACCCCTTAGATGATGTAGTAGACGCCGGGCTCGGTTCCGAGCTCAGCTTTACGACGAATGGTGAAGTGTGCAGCCAGCAGCTTCCGCACCGGTGAATTGGGATCTTCAAGATCTCCAAACGTCAGCGCTCCACACTTGCAGGCTTCGACACATGCCGGAAGCAGCCCGACGGCCAGGCGCTCCTCACAGAAGCTGCATTTCTCCACGACACCCCGTTCCCGCGTGGGGTACGTCATGTTCAGCTCGGTCTTGATAAACGACCGTGGGTCTTTCCAATTGAAGCTTCTGGCTCCATAAGGGCAACCCGCCATGCAATAGCGGCATCCGATGCACCGGTGAAAATCCATCATGGTGATGCCGTCGGCTCTCTTGAAGGTGGCCTGGGTTGGGCAGACCCGGACACAGGGAGCGTTCCCGCAGTGGTTGCACAGGAGCATGAAAGGTTTCTCATGGTAGTCGTGGGCCATGTACGGACTTTCCATGCCTGGAAAAGCGTGCTCGAACGTCTCGTTCCAGATCCACTTGACCTCTTCCTTGATGTTTCCGATATCAGGGACATTGTGGAGCTTGTGGCAGGCGTCGATGCATTCCTTGCAGCCTTCCTTGCCTTTTTCCCAGCACTTCTTGGCGTCCACCACCATCGCCCAACGCTTTCCCTTCAAGGCATCCGG
>JAAYUJ010000644.1 GCA_012517775.1 Deltaproteobacteria bacterium | reverse complement strand
TTCGGTCTTTGTAAGACCCGTTTCCTTCCATCCCTCTCAGTGAGACTATGATCATTCAATGTCGCTAATCCGACAGCAGGAATAACCAAATCCATGGAAAAAATTACCCGTATTCCCACTCATCTCCTGCGAAATGTAAGTTGAATTTTCGTTATGTAGAGGAAAGAATGGGAGTCTATGGGAAAGTGAAGGAACAGCCTGATCAGGCTTTCGACCGGATCGGTGGAAAAAAACGATATGAAAGAAGATTTCTTTGAAGAATTGGAAAGCTTCGGCGAACTCTCGCGGAGCATTGTGAATGAACGGGGTGTAAATCTGCCGCTCGAACCAACAGAGAAGGAGACTACGCGTGGATACATCCGGACCCTGGATTCCATTGGTCGAAGGATTTGTCCCGAGAAACCGCTCTGTGCCAAGACGGTTAGAAAACTCATCCGAAAACATGATCTTCCCGCCACAAAGCGCGATATGGGTTGGATGGCGCGGGGGCGCGATCTTGAGACGTGGATGGAGAGAATCTTTATTGACGATGATGACGATTGAGAGAAGGAGATTTAGCAGTTGTCGCCTCGATTCTGGATGGGCATAAGCACAATAGCAACTTGCTGGCGTGTTTCTCTCAAGCAGTGCACGGGACAAGCATCTTTTGTTTGACTTCATATGTGCTAGCTAATATCCTCATCCGAAAAGGAAATAGAGGAGGTGGTCATTTGAAGATGATAACCGTCAGAGTCCCGGACAGCCTGCATGAAGAGCTTCTGGCTGAAGCCAGGAAGGAGGGAGTCAGTCTGAATCAGCTGTGTTTGACGAAGCTGGCCAGGCCCCTTGACTGGTATCGGCAGAAAGATGCCAGAGAGGGGAATGCCATTAGAACGGAGCCTCAACGCTTTGCCCAGAGCGATTGAAGCTATGTGCCTGAATGTGCCCGTCGCCTTTCACAGGGAGACGGAAAGATGGGAATGATCTACAAGCGCGGAAAGACATGGTGGATCAAGTATTACCGAAATGGGAAATATTACCGGGAAAGCTCGGGAAGTGAAAAGAAGATGGTTGCCAAGAACTTCCTCGACCAGAGGGAGGGGGAGATCGCACAGGGCAAGATCCCTGGGATCCATTTCGACAAAGTCAGACTCGATGAACTGGCTGAGGATTTACTAACTGATTACCGGATCAACCGGAGGAAAAGCCTGGAACGTGCCGAGATCAGCACAAAGCATCTCATGGGGTTTCTTCGGGACTGACAGGGTTTGTGAAATCACGACCACGATGATCAAGAATTACATCGAGCTCCGCCTCGACGAGGATGCATCCAATGCGACGATCAACCGGGAACTGGCTGCCCTGAAACGAATGCTGAATTTAGGCGCGCAGAGCACGCCTCCGAAGGTGGACCGCGTTCCTCACATCCCCATGTTGAAAGAGCACAACGTGCGGAAGGGCTTCTTTGGTTATCGGGAATTCCTGATGTTGAGGGATGCACTGCCCACCTACCTCCAAGGGTTTGTGACGTTCGCCTTCAAGACCGGCTGGAGAAAATCCGAGATTGTGAACCTGGAATGGTCGCAGGTGGATTTGGCAACGGGTGTTGTGCGCCTCGAACCGGGAATGACAAAGAATGATCAGGGCCGCACTGTCTACCTGGACGATGAATTGATGGAAGTTCTCAAGCTTCAGTGGAACTTGCGCAAGCGAAACGGCAAGCTGACACCGTGTGTTTTTCCAAACGAATCCGGAGACGGCAGGATCAAGGACTTTAGAAGTGCATGGAACACGGCATGCCTGAATCTGGGCCTTGGCAAACGTTTGTTTCACGATTTAAGGAGGACGGCCGTCAGGGACATGGTGAGGGCGGGAATACCCGAACGGGTCGCCATGATGATCAGTGGCCACCAGACCCGGTCGGTCTTCGAGCGGTAAAACATCGTCAGCGACGACGATCTCAAGCTCGCCGCCATGAGGCGTGAAGAGTATCATCGGGCACAGATGGGCACAATTTCGGGCACAATCGCCCATCTGAAAACAAAAAGGGGGAAAACCACATCGGCTTAACCCCTTGATTTTACTTGGTGCCGGAGGAGAGACTCGAACTCTCACGGGGTTGCCCCCACTGGATTTTGAGTCCAGCGCGTCTACCGGTTTCACCACTCCGGCACTGATGGAAGACTATTGCCAGACGAGCGATGAGGTGTCAAGGGGAATCAGTGGTTGGAACGGCTGTGGGATATGGGTCCTGCAGTCGCGTGTCTCTCCCCTATGCTCAGAGTACTCTCTCAATAAGTGGGTCGGGATTTCAATCCCGACGGCCTTTGCACCAATGTGTCGGGGGTGGAAAACCGACCTACGACACTATCGTTAGCTGGACCTTTTGAGAACGTACTGCTCAGATTCCCAAGTGGGTGGACTTCAAAAAAAACTCCGCTAAAGAATTGTTTAGGATAATCTCGAAGATGCCCGACTCGTCAGCCGGGATTCATCTCTCCATAGAATGCGCCAAGTGTGGCAGCTGACCTGCCATTTTCACTCTCAGGAGGTGAAACCACTGCCGTGCATGATCCTGAGTTCGCATGTCAATTCCGGACACGCCAGGAGGTGACAATCTCGCTGTTCTCCTCGCGTCGAAGTCCCAAAGGGTCTGCCTGTTTCTTGACAGGGAGAAGGGGCCGCATTACTTCCATCGGGGGAATTGCAGGAAGCAATAGGGGTTGAGAAGAACACCCTCCGCAGTCCCGGAATTCAGTCGGGAAAAAAGAATGACATGGGTCCACAGGGAGCAACCTTGATGAACGATCATGTGCTGCTGGCTTTTTTCATCACACTGCTGGCCGGTCTTTCCACTGGGATTGGCAGTGTGATCGCGTTTTTCTCCAGAAGAACCAACCGCACCTTTCTCTCTGTCGCCCTTGGGTTTTCTGCCGGAGTGATGATCTATGTGTCTTTCGTGGAGATCTTCGCCAAGGCTCGCGAGAAACTGGTGGAGGTACACAGTCCGGAAGACGCTGCCTGGATCACTGTTCTTTCGTTCTTTGCAGGTATATTGGTCATCGCATCCATAGACCGCCTGGTTCCCTCCTTTGAAAACCCCCACGAGGCCAGACCCATTGAGACTATTGACGGATTCAGGGAGAAGCAACTTCTGCGGATGGGAAAGTTCTCCGCACTGGCAATAGCGATCCACAACTTTCCCGAAGGACTCGCCACCTTCGTCTCCGCACTTTCCGACATGTCCATCGCTATCCCCATTGCGGCCGCTATCGCCCTCCACAACATCCCCGAGGGCATCTCCATATCGATTCCAATCTATTTCGCAACGGGAAGCAGGAAGAAGGCGCTGTGGCTCTCATTTCTGTCGGGTGTTTCGGAACCGGCGGGAGCCCTCATCGGTTACGTTCTCTTCAGGCCTTTCTTCTCCCCTCTCATTTTCGGAGTTCTTTTCGCCTCGGTTGCGGGAATCATGGTCTTCATCTCCATAGATGAGCTCTTCCCAACCGCGAAGGAATACGGAAAAGGACACGCGGCCATTTACGGCCTCATCTCCGGCATGGCCGTCATGGCCTTGAGCCTCTTGCTCTTCATGTAGTGTTGACGCATTAGCAAGGTTTGTGCCGTGGGAATGTCGCAGTAGTCCTTCCCGGCTCTTCATGGCCGCGGCGGCATCATGAAATCGCGATTTCAGGCGAACTAGGGCTTAGGAGCGCCCCGGAATTCGGCAAGGGTCGCCTTCACTTTCTTCAAAGTCTCAAAGGGTAAGACTTTCGAGTCCATGGAGGACATGGCCTCATCGCTGACCTTCTTGAATTCCTTTGCCTGTTCCGGGCTTGGGGTGACTCTTTTTA
>JAAYUJ010000105.1 GCA_012517775.1 Deltaproteobacteria bacterium | reverse complement strand
GCATTGCTTCGGGCGGGTGCAGACGAATTCTGGTTGCTCCCGCTGGATTCCGTTGCCTTTCCGCCCCGTCTCCAGGTCTTGATGGAATGGGGCCGATCCGCCCTGGAAGAGGGAAACGCCCGGGAAGCCGGAGCCCAGCCCAGGTACCTGAAGCAATTTTCTCCATGGACACGATTTTGGGCTTGGATACGGCATCTCTTCAAGGCACCGAATGAGAGAGCCTCTATGGCGATTGAACTGAGCACGGTATTCGCAGGCAGATGGGAAAAGATTCGCCGGCTGGGTTTCGGCAGCTTTGGGGAGGTGTGGCTGGTCAAAAGAAAGGGCGAGGACCGTCTGGCGGTTGCAAAAATCCCCCACAACACCAGGTTGAACCCTCAATTCTTCAGGGAAGCGGCGATTCTCAAGCGCCTGTCAGGCCATCCCAATGCCGTAAGACTCTGGGAGGTGCTCGAGGAGGACCGGAAGGCGGTCATCATAGAGGAGTACGTGGACGGCCCTACCCTGCAGGAACTGCTGGATGAAGGTCTGGAGAGCGCAACAAGGGAAAAGGCATATCTCGAGCTCCTTGATTTTCTGGCCTTTGCCCATCGGCACAACATCATGCATCGTGACATCAAACCGGAGAACATCATCATCACTCCCTCCGGTTTGGCAAAGCTCCTCGATTTCGGGGCCGCAAAGGACTTGACCCGCAGGAGCACCAGCAGCACGGTCATCGGCTCACGGCCCTATATGGCGCCGGAGCAAATCTCGGGTAAAAGCAGGCTGGGCAGCGACGTCTGGGCGATGGGCATCTTGCTTTATACCCTGGCAACCGGGCTGCTTCCCTTTTACGATGAAAATGAAAAAAACCTGATGGACATGATTTTGGAGTGCGAACCGGAGGCCCCACGAAGCCTGGAGCCTTCCCTCCCGGAAAGACTCGAGGAGATTATTCTCAAGTGCCTGGAGAAGGATCCGGACAAGCGCTTCAAGAATGCGGGAGAGCTCAAGGATGCAATAATCGAGGGCTTTCCTCAGTTCGGGGATGGCTCCACACTCCCTTCATGACGGCAAGCCCGACTGCTCTGTCCCCTCGTCCCATCTCCTGTCGAAAAATGTGTGGATATCGCATACCATAATCAGAATATCCTGATTCTGGTTGCGGCTGTCTTTCACCAGTTCCTCGATCACCGCCTTACAGGCAAACCCCGCATTGCGGCAGGCACGAATCGCCTTCACCGAATCCAGAGGCACCTCCGCCCAGAGCTTCTCCAGACCCAATTCGTGGGCCAGAACCACCAGTTCGTTCAGCATCAGAGTCGCAAGACCCAGGTCCTGATACTTTGGGGCGACCACAATGCGCACCCTCCCGATGTGCCGCTTCCAACCGTGGGCAACCCTGTGGAGCGTTGCATCCCCGACAATTGCTCCCCCGACCAAACCCAGAAGAGGAAAAACGCGCTCATAGTTAAGGCTCTTGGCCCATTCCCGGATGGTATCCCTGTCCTTCACATCATGGCGCAATACGATGAGCTGGTCATCCGGGATGCCCTGGAAGAAGTTGAAAAGTGCCTCTTCATCTTCCCTCACCATGGGACGCAGGGTCACCTCGGTGCCGTCTTTCAGCCTGGCTCGCTTACTCCCGAACATTTCTCCCCTCCTAGACTCCATCGGCAAGGCGCAATGCAAGATACTCGGGCAGTCCGGCCTTTCGTATTTTCCTCTGAGCTTTGCGAATATCGTAGGGGACCGTTCTGAAATGGAGCATTTCCGATTCCGCATCAAAAATGAGATAGTGCGCGTGGTTGTTTCCCTGCCTGGGTTGACCGACACTTCCCGGATTGATCAGATAAAGCTTACCATCCTCCAGGGACAAGGCACGGGGGGTGGTAAGGGGGGAAAAGACCTTTCCCCGTTCATCCTTGATCCACACCCGCTGCATGTGGGTATGCCCGAAAAAACAGATGCGAATGGCAGAATACTTTTTGTGGAGAAGATTGAACACCCTCTTCGCCTGGAATGCGTGGAGGATATAAGACTCCACATTCTCAGGCGTTCCATGGCACAGAAGATATCGGGCGAGAAGGACCCGCCTGCGGGGAAGACCTTCCAGATATCGCCTGTCTTCGTCTGTCAGCTGTCCGTCGGAGTAGTGAAGGGCCTGGTAAGCAAGTACATTGAAGCCCTCTGCAACCGCAGGTTCAAGAATTGCCAGATCGTGATTTCCCAGAACGGATTCTATGCCGTTCTCCCGCGCCAGCAGCAGGCATTCCCGCGGATTAGCGTTGTAGCCGACGATGTCTCCCAGTTGGACCACATGATCGACACCATCGGCTTTGATCTGATTGAGAACCGCCTCAAAGGCTTCAAGGTTCCCGTGAATATCCGATAGAATTCCAATCCGTGGCATCACACTGAACCGATTCAACCCAAAAGGAGAAGCCGCATTATTCGGCTGCCGACTCGGATTTCATTCAACGAGCACCGGCTCTCTCAGGATGAGCTCTATTGCCCGACGTGCCGATTGTGCCAGACGGGGATGAGTTTCCGAGAGGGATTCGATCTGCCTCAGGTGGTCCGCAGTACGCAAAATGACCATGGCCAGATCCCCCTCATCCATCCCGGATATCTCGCGCACACTCTCCCATGTGGCACCCCTGGCCCAGTGGGAGACGGTCACAACCGTCCAGAAGGCAAGGGGCGGCGTTGGGAAGCCCGCAGCCTTGAGTTGATCTCTCAGTGGCTGGAGATTCTGCAGCATTTTGAAGAATGGTTTTGCAAGCTCAGGGTGTTTCCACAGCAGGCTGGAAAGCTGTATGTCTCCGTGCCGCTCGCGGTCCATGACAAATGGAGCGATGAGGGCCGCCAGCATCTCCGGATCGTCATGGGGAAAGACCCCTTTTCGAATTCCGTCGGAAATGAGGAGGGGTTGATCCAGCCGCAGCTTGCAGGCCCATAGACCATCGGGCGTCAGGTTGCCGTCGTTATCCACGTAACCCTCTTCCCCCAGAATCTCATAGTGGCGCAGAAAGGATCGCCAGAGTTCCTCCTGAATGGTATGAAATTTGCCTCGATATTCCAAATAGCGTTGAAGAAGATCAGCGAAAGGATGAGAAATGGACTTCTGGCATGCAGCATAGAGGCGGCATGCGTCACAGGGAAGGCTGGCCTTGCGATCGAGAAGGCAGGCCAACTCACCGGCCGTGTTCTCCAAAGCCGAAGATCTCCGGCCTCCACCCTTTCGATCATCTGGTTGAGGCGACTTCGGGGAATACTGCGCAATCAGTGCCTCCCAGTCTTTCTTCCTGTTGAGAGATGGGATAACGCCCAGCCTCTCTCCAAGGCTGTGGATGCGCTTGAAATCGACCGAGTAGGTGCGGACGCGCCCGCGACGAGAACGCAGGGGATGTGCAAGGCGAACGGACACTACCGACTGCCGCTCCACCTGAGGAGCAATGACGACGTATGGTGTGCCTCTTCTGCTGTAAAAAAGACGCCCTGGCGTAAGACTACCGTAAAACGTGTCCACGGAAGCCTGTTTTTTCCAAAGCTTTCTCGCCTTCTTGATCTGTTCGCACAGCGCGGCATACAGGGGCCGTATATCGACCAGTCTTTCGATGGACCCACAAGCCATCTCCGGCACCCACTGCTCAAGATCTTTCTCCGCCAGCTCAAATTCCGCGCTGATCTGCACATCTTGCTTGATGTTCTGAAACGTTGCCAGAGAAGAGGCGAAAAGCTCTTTGATTTCCTCCCTTTTGTGAGAGAGTAGAAGGTTGAGTACCATGGAGAAATTCACCCGTATCTGACTGATGATGGGATCGGGTGGAGACCTGAGAAGATCGTGGATCAACTGGGGATTCTGGTACGGACCGGGGAGCACGAGGACAAAGCCGATCTCATCCATGCCCCGACGGCCCGCCCGTCCTGTCATCTGCAAGAGGTCAGTGGCTGTGAGGTCAACGAAATCCCTCCCATTGAAGCGGTCGCTTTGGAAAATGACCACAGTCCGTGCTGGAAAATTAACCCCTGCCGCAACAGTCGATGTGGAAAAGATGGCGTCGAGGCTTCCCTCCTGCATGAGCTTCTCGAGAAGCAGCTTCCAGTGGGGAAGCTGGCCGCCGTGATGGGCTCCGACACGGCTGGCTTTCAGGATTCCAAGATGCTGATGCTGCCGCATAAACGGATATTGCTTCAGAAGCGAATTGAGGCGAGAATGGAACCCGTCCCGTCTGGAAGAGGTCTTGTCCTTCGAGTGGACTGCGCAGAGACTGATTGCTTTTTCGCAGTCGGCTCTGGATTTGAGAAAGAATATTGCAGGGAGAAGATTCGCCTGCCGCAAGGCCTCCATGATTCTCGCTATGTTTGGCAGCTCTCGTCGTGAAAGGGACTTTGTCTCCACCGTGCGGATTTTTGCATACATGCCCCGACGGGTGCTCAGGGGGCTCAATTCCCCATTGGGAAAAAGGAAAAGGGGGTAGAGGGGTACAGGCCTCTCAAATGCCGCGACCCATTCACAGGGGACTCCTCTCAACCACTGGAGCCATGAGCAGATTTCACCGGCATTCTGGATGGTGGCGGAAAGAAGCAGCAGTCTTACCCTGGAAGGCAGGTAGATGAGGACTTCTTCCCACACTACTCCCCGGTCCTCATCCCCGAGGTAATGGGCTTCATCCAGGACAACCAGATCCACATCCAGATCTTCACCCCGGTGCATGGCATCGTAGAGTTGATTGCGAAGAATCTCCGTTGTCCCCACGATGATAGGTGCCTGTGGATTCTCTTTTCGGTCACCAGTGAGAATCCCGACATTCTCGGCACCGAAAAGCAGGGAAAACTCCTCGTATTTCGCATTGGAGAGCGCCTTCAACGGAGATGCATACCAGCTGCTGCCATTTTCCCGGTATGTCCTTCTGATCGCCTCAATGGCAATGTAAGTCTTGCCGGCGCCTGTCGGAGCGGTGACCAGGACATCCGCCCTTCCAAGGACCTCCAGGGCTTCCGTCTGGAACGGGTCCGGCACGAAAGGCCGGGGCTCGGGAACACGAATTCGATCCAAAACAGGGTGCAGACTGCGATGAATCTTGAGGGTGAAGGAATCCTGGACTTTTCGCGAGGGAAGAACAGAACCATTCTTCGCTTTACTGCGGTGTCTGAGACCGTTCATTGTAGGAAAGATGTTGCCCAAGCGCATTCCCTTTTTGGCTTCCTTCTCCGGGAGTCCGGGATTCCACAACAGGCGCCGCTGCTACTGGACAGAGAAACACCCAAAGTCCCGCCGGGAAATCCAAAGGACAATTCGACCAGGAACAGGAAACGAAGGATGATTTGCCGAAAACTCGAGACAATTTAAATATAAACCAGGATTGCCACGAAAACAAAAACCTTGTGATGAAAGGCATGCTTTATGTATGAGGACACAGCGCGATCCCCCTTGCCTCCCGCATGGCATGTGGCCCAACTCCGGGTACCACTCTTCGAGGTGGATTTGGGGCATGCGGTTTACCACGGTAACTATTTCCACCTTTTCGAACTGGCTAGAGAGGCATTCCTTCGAGATCTGGAGTATCCTTATCGCAGGTTCATGGAACAACAGCTCCATTTGACCGTTGTGGATCTCTCATGCATTTATCGCCGCCCTCTCCACTATGATGACAGCATTGAAGTCCACACGGCGGTTCTTGGGTGGCGCAGGAGGAGCATTGCATTCTCTCAGGCCATCTTCCGTAACGGCGGTGAGAGAGAGGCGACATTGTGCACGCAAGCCAGGCTTCGTATGGTGTGTGTCCAATTCACGGGCCGCCCCACCGTCCTTCCCCAGGATTTCATCGACCGTCTGAAGCAGCACTCCCCTGCACAGGAATGAAAAAGTGTCCCTTTCATCATTGCGGACATCGGCGGACAGGGTGAGAGATCTGGGTTGACTACAGGCGAAACCCGGAAAAGGCATCTCGGCTTTGCATACCCGTCCCGTTGCTGTCGGGATCTGAAGATCGTCTCAATGCGCATTTTCACGTTTCAGCAGATCTCTCAGCACTGCGGGGAGAATCCCTCCATTCCGATAGTAGTCCACTTCCACAGGAGTATCGAGTCGGCATACAACTCCAAAAACGGTCTTTCTCCCCTTGAAATCCACAGCTTCCACACCCATTTCCCGTCTTGGTGCAAGTTCTCCTTCTTTTCCCGAGAGCGAGTAGATCTCCTCTCCGGTCAATCCCAGGGACGCCGCAGAAGAGCCATCGCTAAACTGAAGGGGAAGCACTCCCATACCGATCAGGTTGCTGCGGTGAATACGTTCGAAGCTCTCGGCAATTACCGCCTTCACACCGAGCAGAGCGGCCCCCTTGGCGGCCCAGTCCCGGCTGCTGCCGGCACCGTATTCCTTTCCCGCCAGAACGATGAGGGGAATCCCTTCTGATCGGTACCGCCGGGATGCTTCCCATACGGTAGTGATCTCTCCGGTGGGGAAGTGTCGTGTGAATCCCCCCCTGACACCTTCCAGCAGCCTGTTTTTCAAGCGGATATTGGCAAAAGTGCCGCGCATCATGACTTCATGGTTCCCACGCCTTGCCCCGTAGGAATTGAAGTCCTTCTGACATATCCCCTGGGAAACGAGGTGCTGTCCCGCCGGGCTGTCCAGAGGGATCGCTCCCGCTGGTGAAATATGATCCGTCGTAACGGAATCTCCAAGGAGGAGAAGAACCCGGGCGCCAGTGATCGTCTGGAATGGTGGTATATCGAGTGCAAAGCACTGGAAGAACGGAGGGCGCCGAATATACGTGGAGGTCTCATCCCAGCGGTAGGTTCCCCCTTCGGGTACTTGCAGACTCTGCCAAACGGCATCCCCCGTGAAGATATCCTGGTAGTGTTTTGTGAACAGATCCCTCTTGACCGTCTCTTCAAATACTTCAGCAACCTCTCCCTCCGAAGGCCACAACTCCTCAAGATAGACGGGCTGTCCAGAGTTGTCGAGTCCGATGGGATCGTTTTCAAAGTCGATGGAGATTCTTCCGGCAAGGGCGTAGGCCACCACGAGCGGTGGAGATGCCAGATAATTGGCCCGCACGGCACCATGAATCCTTCCCTCGAAATTGCGATTCCCGCTGAGCACCGCCGCCACTACAAGATCTCCCTCCCTGACGGCATCCGCGACAGCTTCAGGCAACGGCCCACTGTTTCCGATGCACGTTGTGCATCCATATCCCACGATGAAGAAACCCTGATCTTCCAATGCATTCAGCAGGCCGCCCTTCTCGAGATAATCCTTAACAACACGGGACCCGGGCGCTAGGCTTGTCTTCACCCAGGGTTTCGTCCGGATACCCCGCTTCAGAGCTTTCTTTGCGAGGAGCCCAGCCGCAATCATCACTGACGGGTTCGATGTGTTGGTGCAACTGGTGATGGCCGCAATCACCACGGAACCGTGTTCCAGCTGAAACTTGAAACCATGGCTCGAGACCGTTTGCCGTTTGCTCTCCTCACCCTCTTTCAACCCGAAGCCCCATTCATTCAGAGGCTTTTGCAGAGCCTCTCCGAATGCTACCGGCACATCCTTCAGGCTGACCCTCTGGTTTGGTCGCTTCGGTCCGGCCAAGTTCGCGCAAACCTCCTCGAGATCGACCATCAGCACGTCGGAAAAAAGCGGCTCACTGCTGGTCTCTGTACCGAATAGCCCCTGTTCCTTCGTGTAAGATTCCACAAGCTGGATATGAGCGTCATCGCGGCCCGAAAGCCTCAGATAGTCAAGAGTCTTGCCGTCGACAGGAAAGAACGCGGCAGTCGCTCCATATTCCGGAGCCATATTGGCGATGGTCGCCCTGTCGGGCAGGCTCAGCGCCCCCAGGCCGGACCCGAAGAACTCGACAAACTTCCCCACGACCTGTTTCTTCCGAAGCACCTCTGTCAGATGGAGCACCAGGTCTGTAGCGGTAACCAGGGGAGAAAGCTCTCCAACCAGCTTCACCCCAAGGACTTCGGGAATGACCATGTAATAAGGCTGCCCCAGCATGACCGCCTCGGCTTCGATGCCGCCCACACCCCAGCCGAGGACACCCAGCCCATTCACCATCGTCGTGTGAGAATCCGTACCCAAGAGTGTGTCCGGGCATACCAGAGAATGGCCCGAAGCAGAGCGTGTTTCTACCACCGTTGCAAGGTATTCGAGATTCACCTGGTGGACGATTCCCCTTCCGGGAGGAACTACGGAGAAGTTGCGAAAGGCGCTCTGAGCCCAGCGGAGAAAAGCATACCTCTCCCTGTTGCGCTCAGCCTCCAGCCGCTGGTTCTCCGCCAGTGCGCCAGCCGTTCCGAACGTATCGACCTGAATGGAATGGTCGATAACCAGATCGGCCTTGATGAGGGGGTTGATTTGCTCCGGGTTTCCCCCAAGTGCAATCATCGTATCCCGCATGGCCGCAAGATCGACGAGAGCCGGAATTCCCGTGAAATCCTGCAGAAGAACCCTCGAAGGCTTGAAGGGGATATCTCTGGCATCGGTGGTGGCGGCAGCCGGGCTTGCCAGGAGGTACTCAATATCTTCCCCCTTGACAGTGATACCATCCTCGTTGCGCAGGAGATTCTCCAGGAGGATCTTGAGTGAAAAAGGCATCTGGCCCACGTGGGTCCACCCGCCCTTCTCCAGCTCCGCAAGGCGATAATAAAGATGGCGACTGCTTCCCACACTGAGACTCGATTGGGTGCCGAAAGAGTTGCTACACCTACCTGGCATGAGGACACTCCTAGCTTACCTGTGCTTCTTTACAAACACCAGTTCTCTGCCCCGCGCCCTGAGTTGAGGGTTTATCAGGGTTGCTCCAACATAAGCATTATATGATTTCATTCTTTGCAGAAAGTGGAAAGTTGCGGCATACGGTGGCATCTTCGCTTTGCCGTTGAGCTTTTGCCGCTTAGGCTATATAATTTATAATTCGGGTGAAAACTGCACAATACCGGCAGGAGTTGCCGCTCTGCCTGGCTTGACCGGAAAGACCTTTTACCATTACCATGCGGGAAGGATGGAAACCCATATGAAAATAGCGATGATCGGAACGGGTTACGTAGGGCTGGTGACTGGAGTCTGTTTCGCCGAGTTCGGGCATGAAGTCACTTGTATCGATACGGATGCCGCAAAGATCGCCAGGCTTCAGAAGGGCGAGATTCCCATCTATGAGCCGGGACTGGACGCCATGGTACTGAAAAACATACAGGCCGGGCGACTCCTTTTCAGCACGGACTATGCCCCGGGTGTCCCTGAAGCCAAGGTGGTTTTCATTGCCGTGGGAACTCCGGCCTCCCGCCGCGGTGACGGCTACGCAGACCTTTCCTATGTTTACGAAGCTGCACGACAGATCGCTCCTCATTTCAAGGATTACACAGTGGTGGTCAATAAGAGCACGGTCCCCGTCGGCACGGCGCGCCAGGTGGCCAGGGTCATCTCTGAAACGAATCCGACGGCGTCTTTCGATGTGGCAAGCAACCCTGAATTCCTGCGGGAAGGTGCCGCCATCCGGGACTTCATGCACCCCGATCGAGTGGTTCTGGGAGTAGATTCCGAGAGGGCCGAGGAGGTTCTCAAGACCATCTACCGTCCTCTGTATCTCATCGAGGTCCCATTCGTGATCACCAATATCGAAACGGCCGAATTGACCAAGTATGCCGCCAACGCCTTTCTGGCAGCAAAAATCAGCTTCATCAACGAAGTGGCCAACCTCTGCGAAGAAATCGGCGCTGATGTTCAGGATGTTGCCCGAGGTATCGGGCTTGATGGCCGCATCGGAAAGAAATTCCTCCATGCCGGTCCCGGGTACGGGGGATCCTGCTTCCCCAAGGACACCCAGGCGCTCTTGAGGATCGCCCAGGAGCATGGAGTCGCCTGCCGTATCGTTGAAGCGGTCGTTGAAGTGAACGCAGCGCAGAAAGCCCGCATGGTGAGGAAAATCCGGCAGGCCGTGGGTGGCAACGAGGCAGGAAAAACGATCGCCGTCCTGGGTCTCTCTTTCAAGCCTGAAACGGATGACATCCGGGATGCCCCCTCACTGACCATTCTATCCACTCTGACGGAGCACGGCGCCGCCATTCGTGCCCACGATCCCCAGGCCATGGAGGAAATGGAAAAGGTGCTCCCTGGCGTGAAATATTGCACCAATCCTTATGAAGCCTGCCAGGGGGCCGACTGCGTCGTCCTCCTGACTGAATGGAATGAATACCGCGCTCTGGACCTTCTCAGAATCAGGTCCGCACTCAAGGAGCCGGTCTTTGTGGACCTCCGCAATGTCTATCGCCCCAATGCCATGAGACAGCTCGGCTTCGAGTACTTCAGCGTCGGCCGGGCCGCCATGCGAAAAGGCCAGTGATCCGCGAGGAACCGCCTTGATAAGACAAAGGGGTGCCTTCCGCCTTTTTTCATCCCTTCCGGGACTTCTCGCAGGCGTGGGATTGACGGGTTTCTTCGCCCTGTCGCCCATGAACTGCTTTCCGGAGGATTTGTCCAAGCGCACATCCTCCCCACTCGTTCAAGGTCAGGGGATGGAGAGAGGGAAAGGGCACAGAGACAAATCAGACGATCTGCAGGCACAACTTCACGAATGGAAAATTGTCAGGGTTTACCCTCACGATCCCACCGCCTTCACTCAAGGCCTGGTCTTTTCCGAGGGGCGGTTGTTCGAAAGCACGGGCATCAGAGCAAAATCAACTTTGCGTGAAGTCGAGCTTGAGACGGGTCGCATCCTGAAGTCCCGTTCTCTCGATCCGAAGTATTTCGGCGAAGGACTGACCCTTTGGGAAGATCGGCTGATCCAGCTCACCTGGCAATCGGGGACGGGCCTCGTGTGGAACAAGGACATTTTCCATCTCGAAAAGGTTTTCCATTACGAAGGAGAAGGATGGGGCATCACCCACAACGGTCAACATCTCATTATGAGCGATGGCAGCGCAACCCTGCGCTTTCTGGATCCAAAAACCTTTGAAAAGGCAAGATCTGTTGTAGTCCGGGACAGGGGAGAATCCGTAGAGCAACTCAATGAGCTGGAATGGATCAATGGGGAGATCGTCGCTAATATCTGGGGGCAGGATCGGATCGCAAGAATCTCGCCGGCTTCGGGGCAAGTCCTGGGATGGATCGATTTGAGTGCCCTGAGGAACGCTCTGGGACCTGTTCAGGGTCCCGATGCGCTCAATGGTATCGCCTATGACCCGGAGCGGGACCGGATTTTCATCACAGGTAAGCTGTGGCCTCGTCTTTTTGAAATCCAGCTTTGTCCTCAGTAATGGGACGTTTCGCAACTTCTCAATAAGTAGGTCGGGATTCACATCCCGACAGCTTCTGCGCCAGGGTGTCGTGTATGGAAGCCCGATCCACAGAGTTCTTGTTTCCTGAACTCATTGAGAAGTTACGACGTTACGAGAAAACGTTTCAGATTCTCGAGAACTTCCCGGAAATGATCTCGATTCAAACGTATCCCCACCGCACCGATAACCGAGTGACGCCTGTACGGATCGACCTCGAACTGCCAGGGTCGAATGGGAAGGCGCTGTCCGGATTCCTTCAGAAAGGTCTCAAATCTCTTGACTTCTTCCGTAAGCCTCTCATATTCCTCCACTCCATAAAGAGCCCCTTCCAGTTCACCGAACGAGCATCTGCCGAAGATCAGCAGACAGTCCCCTGTACATTCACTGCCTGAGATCTCCTCTTTGATCATGAAATCAGGGTACGGAGCGAAAAATGGATCTATGTGGTACAGCTCCAGAAAATCCTGTCTCGGGATCATCTCCTTGAGATCCAATGGACACCCATGTTGACACTGATCGAGAAATGTCCTGAGGTAGCGGCACACAATATCGAAATCCCCGTGTGGGACAGACAGACCGATGCTCACGATGCGTGCGTGCCCCTGCCCCATCGGCGGTTCACCCTGCACCATGCGCACCCTTGAATGAAGCTGAGGATTCACCTGCTGGAGGTAACTCAGGAACTGCCGGGCAAAGATTTCCTTTTCGGAATAATTGAGAGTACCCGGTCCGATCTGCAGCTTGTCCAGATCCTCCCCGTACTCGAAATTGCTGGCGAGAATGAGATGGTAATGATGGGCCACCTTCATCACGTGAAATCCCTCCTGCTCAAAGTCGCGCACCAGGCTCATGGTACGATTCTTTAGAAAGATGTCCCGGATGACATCATTTTCCGTATCTCCCCTTTGATGCGCCTGCCGGACCATGATCTCGTGGACCCAGTGGGTCCTCCAGGTGGTGCACAGCATGAGGGCACGGAGAATCTTGAGAACCTCACTTCCCAGGTCCTTTCCACGATAACGCAGATGGGGACCGAAATTGAAATCCTCGATGCGCACATCCTTAAGTTGCAGGATGCGGAGACGATCTCTTTCAGGAGTATAGTTGAGATAGGTGGCGAAAGCCTCTATGAGGTCACGCTCATAGATGTCATCATGACCCTCCTTGAGGCGTTTTTCCAACTGCTGGTAACGCTCCAGTTCCAATTCCCAGGCATAGTGAATATCCACAAGAGTCGAATAGTCGTAACTCTCGTACGCCATGGAATTGAACTGCTCCCTGAGATACTCCCAATCGACATAGAGCTTCTTCTGGGTCTTCCTATCCACCAGAAAATCGCGGGATTCCGTAAATCCCAGAATTCCCCGTTCCCCGTCGACAAAAATCCTCTTTCCTACATAGGGGCATAGGGTGCTTTCCGGATTCAAAACGAGCTGTCCATTGCCCTGAAGGACCAGGGGGCGCCCCTCGGCATCGAGCATATTGATAATATACGGCTTGCTGTATGCCACGGCGGAAACTGCCTCGTGGCCTGTGGTATTTCCGTCGTATCGAACGATACCTCTGATTTGGGGATGGTTCACGGCAACCGTGTTCTCGCCGTAGGGTCTTTTCCGCAGCAGGATGACCGATTCGCCTTTGCGGGCCAGTTCCAGAGCATCTTCTGTTCCGAAAACGAGAATGCCCGTATCCGCGCTGTCGGTAATGGGAATGCCCCTGGCAAGCACGCGATAGTCCTTGAATCCCTCGGAGAGCATCTTTTCCGGTTGCTCCAGCGCATTATTGATTACCATGGATGCCTGCTGGATGCTGGTTTTTCCTTCATCCACAAAATCCCACATGGCCCGTACCGTTGCATTGGAAGTCATACGCATGGGCCTTCTCTGAAGTAGGTAAAGCCTGCCGTTTTCCACGGTGAATTCCATATCGAGAGGGCGCCTGGCTCGTGCTTCAAACTTGTCCCGAATCAGCAGCAGTCTCTCATAAATCTCCGGAAACCTTTTCTGGAGATCCTCAGCCTGAAGCAGCCTCTTGCGAAGCTTACCCGATACGATCTTGTCACACTGGACCTTGGGCGCCCACTCGATTATGGGATTGTTTGCACCTGTGCGCTGGTCCCGGGTGAAGAACACGCCACTCAGGCAGTTCGCATCGTCCAGATTTCCGAAAACCATCTCCTGGATCACTACGGCCGTTCCCATGTCATCCAGGGATTCACCGTGATTCTTTCGCCGACTGCGGCGCGCTTCCACGGCGGGAGGCGCATCATTGGATGCGAGAACCGCTTCGATGGCGGTGCGCAACTGTTTCTTCAGATCATACTCGAAGCCTGACCGAAAATGGGGGTGCACTGCTCCTTCCAGAATCTCTTTGAAGGACTGAATCAGAGTGCGAATCAGGGGAACCGAAAGTGTCCCTTCGTCACCGGCGCCTCTGATGAGTCGGTAAAAACTCTCGTAAGGGATATCCAACACCACCTCTCCGTACATCCGGATTGCCGTGAGATACGTCGTGAGCGTTGCGCTCTCGTCTGCACCTCCTCGAATCAGCGATTCAACCACCCTGTCGTTCAATCCGACGTTGAGAATTGTTGCAATGGCCCCTGGAAGGGAAATGGGAGCCCCACCTCGCACAGCCACAATGAGTGGTCTGCTGCCGCTCAGATCTCCGAATTTTCTTTGTCGCCTGGCTTCCAGGGAAGCCAGCTCCGAAAGGACCAATTCAAAAAGATCATCCGGAAGGACATCTCCAGCCTCGCGGTATAGCCTCCAGAAATCCGTTGATAGAATGAAGCCGTCGGGAACGGCAATGAACTCCTCCATACCGGGAAAGAACTCCCTGATGTGCTGGAAGTCCTCAACGAGCTTGGCTCCCTTCGCCCCGAGTTTTTCCAATTGAGTGGGATCCGCGTTTTCAAATGCAACAATGAGTGGTTCACCCGCCATCCAAAGACCTCCGGTTTGTCGGTCATGAAATACTTCCGCCTGCAACTGTCCACCCCCTTGTTTCTCGTTCAACCGAGTCACTTAGGAGAATCGTTTCATTATACACATGAAGGGACAGCCAGGAAAACGAATGCGGCAGTGTAAGGCCAAAAGAGGACTTTACTCTCCTCAGCTCGCAAATATCTCATTAATCATCCATCTCATTTTGCCGATATAGTCTATTGAATGAGGATTGTCGGCTCGTTGCAGCTTTTTGAGACTACACGGTTCAAGTGAAACTCCTGTATCATGTGTGTGTTTCGAAAAGTCCTTTGCCGAGCTCGATCCGCCCAGCAGGTCGCGATTCCAGTCCTGACAGCCTTTGCACCATCGTCTCAGGCTCTCACATACTGCTCGATCGACTACAGGAGTCCGGAATGATTAGGGAACTCAGTGATCACGAAGTCAATGCTCTGCATTATGAGCTCCTTTTGAAGGATATCGTCTCCACTGCCGAGAAGTTGCCTCCCTTCCCGGATATTGTCTGGAAGGTCATGCCCCTCATTCGCAACATGGCTCCCATCGAGGAAATTGAAGGTGTCATCAAGTTCGATCAGGTGATCACTGCAAGGGTTCTGACTCTGAGTCAGTCCGCCTACTATGGCAGGAGAAGCAAAATCACATCCATTCAGGATGCCATTCTGGTTCTGGGGGGGCAAAAACTTGTGCAGGTCATCATGATTGCCTGCGCGGCGCGGTATTTCCAAGGGAGCGTCTCTGGATACAACCTCAATGAAAGGGAGCTATGGGAACACTCAGTAGCCACAGCCCTCGTCTCGGAAAAGCTCGCACGAAGACTGAGGCTCAAGAAGGCACTCACCATCTACACGGCGTCCTTGCTGCACGACATAGGCAAGACCGTTCTGGACCTTTATGCCAAAATATACCTTCACTCTTCCCTCAGTGAAATCACCCGGGAAGGAGTCCGATTCGTCGATATGGAACGAAAGGCCCTGGGCATTGGACACGAGGAGCTAGGAGAGCTCATCGCCCGTCGTTGGCAGTTCCCTCCCGAGGTGGTTCTTGCCATCGGCCATCATCACCATCCCGACAGATCACCCACGGATAAGGACATCGTAACGGCCACTTACATTTCCAACGAGATCGTGAATGCAATGGGAGATACAAATGGCTCAGGGGAGCCGGCACGTCTCGATGAAGACCCCTACTTCATCCGGATGGGAGTCGATCGCGCCATGGTCGAGAGGTTGCAGGATGATCTCGTGACCGACATGCAGGAAATCAAAGAGTTCCTGAGGAAGTAGTTCTCCTTGGGGAAAGATGTCGAAAACCCCAGGCACACGATACAGAATGTCCCCTTTAACAGCCATGACGCGCTGTTACGAGTCTCGCGCGTAACTTCTCAATAAGCCCAGGTAACGACCGCATCGTAGGTCGTGTTTCCATACCCGACACTTTGGCGCAAAGGCAGTCAGGATTGGAATCCCCAGCTGCTTATTGAGAAAGCACTCTCGCGCCGATGTGGCGCGGTCGCTTCATCCCACCTACAGGAGGGCGGGTTTCCATACCCGACATCGGGGCGTCGGGGTTGGAGTCCCAACCTGCGGCAGGAGAGGATCGCGCAGCTGCCAACTCTCCAGTATGGTCGTGTAACAGCTGGAGATTTCCTCATTAAATCACATCTTATCCTCTTCGTGCCCTTCGTGGTGAGACCATGTGTGTCGGGATTGGAATCCCGACCTACTGCAAGAATGACCTTCTGTGATGCTGTTTCGCAACTGAAATTGCGACCTATTGGAATGACAGACCGAACTACTGATTACCGGGTTTCACACGGGGCATGACCGGGGTGGTTTTCATGCAGAAGAAAGGTGCGTGATTGGAGGTGAAGAAAGGGGGGTCTCTGCGGAGGATGGGTGCGATGGCCGGATGCCTCTTGAATTCTTTGTCCAGAAACTGGCGGACCCGGGCTCGATCCCACCGATGTGGATGTATGAAGCTCGAATAGAGGGAGAGATCTCCCTCGGAGAATGCCCTCGTTTCAACTCGGGCCACTTCGGGCGAGAACCTGGGAAGGTTGAACAAGGCGAGATTCAAGAAATCGATATACTCGGAATGGGCGGCCGTGAAGTCAAGCGTCTTCCGGGCCGCGTCCTGGTTCTCCGAAGGAGTCCCAAAGAGTAGATACACATAGGTGCCGATTCCATTCCTGGAAAGGGTTTTCAAAGCCCTGGACGCCGTGGTGAGCGATATCCCCTTTTGCTCCCGGTCCAAAACATTTTGGTCCCCCGATTCCAGACCCACCTGCAACATGACACACCCCGAGCGCTTGAGCTCCATGCATGCCCCCCCGTCAGCCAACTGGTCGGAGAACCGGGCAAACCCGTACCAGGGAACTCCAGGGGGATGCATGATCAACCTATCCATGAGGGCCGGACTGATCGCATTGTCCAACAGGTGGATCAGAACCGGGGAATAGTCCTGCGCCAATCGTTCCAGATCCTCCGTCACCCTGCCCACGGGCAAAGGAACGTATGGTGTCTTCTCGGCTATCTCGGGGCAGAATGCGCATCGGTTCCAATAGCAACCTGTTGATGCGCTGTAAGGGAGGATGAGCCCCGGCGCGAGATAGTCACTCGAGGGAAGAGCACCGTAATCGCAGCGGTGACTGTCCGGATCCAAATCGCTTCCCAGAACAAGGGAGAGCAAGGACCGCTCCCCCGGGCCCGCAATGGTATGGTCAACCAGACCTTCAAAGGGGTCCTTCCACCCCGGGGCACTCATCCATGAGGTGATTAATCCCCCTCCCAGCACCAGGGTAAGCGATGTGTCCATCCGCCGCAGGAAGCCCATCATGGCAAAGGCGGGAAGGGCCTGACTCAGATAGTTCAAAGAAATTCCCACCAGGGAAGGATTTTCCCGCTCCAGGAATGACACCAGAGACTCACTGAAGAAAGGGAAAAAGGCATTCTTCTCGGGAAATTCCGCCGCTGCAAGGAGGTCCCGGCTTCGCAGGGGCGAGAGGACTCTGTCCTGATAGTTTGTGAGGCTGATTTGAGCCGCACCATTGAAACATGGTTTGCTCAAGAGGCGGTTCAGATCGGATACGGCCCGCCTGTAGCGGTCCCCGTTGCCATAGGAGCCCATCGACCTGAGCACATTCAAATTCTGCTCCACATTGCGTGCCGCCCGTGCCGTCCAGCGGTCTTCGGCTCTCTTCGGCACCCGGAAGAGTTCCAGCATGCACTCCAGATTGGCGTCCCACAGGGTACACCGCACACCATTCGCCCTGAGAGCTCCCCCGATGAGCGCAATCCCCGGCGGCGGCTCACAGGGCTTCACAACAGGTGGATTGATCAGCAGAACCATTCAAAAAGGCCTGTTCATGTATCTGCCGCACCTAGAGAGAATGGAGAGCACCTCGAAGGGCTGCTCGATCTCTGGAAACGTGGCAACTCCGCGATGCTCCAGGAAAGCTTTGCACTCCTCATTGTACTTCCTGTCCCCGCTGAATGTGATGAAGACGGGCTTCTCCGGATACTTC
>JAAYUJ010000643.1 GCA_012517775.1 Deltaproteobacteria bacterium | reverse complement strand
CCTGCTGGTAATTACATTTACACAGGAAGTGCGAGGAGGAACATTGAAGCACGCGTCGCAAGACACCTGGCGAACTCAAAAAAGACAAGATGGCACATCGACTACCTGCTTGCAGATACATCCTGCAGGATCGATCATGTCGAGATCCACTCAGAGAGCGAATGCAATGTGAATCAAAGAACCGAAGGGGTGATCCTGATCAGGGGATTTGGATCAACTGATTGCACACATGGCTGCGGGAGCCACTTGAAGTACATAAGGTCCCAACCCTATGGTGAACTTGACGTGAGAGCGTAACACCATGGCGGCCTCTGGGCACTTGGAACACAAACTGTGACCATCAGGTCGGGATCCCATGAGTCGTATTGCTGTTTTCGCCACCGTTTCAATGCCTCGCGAAAGATCGTTGCTATAACGAGTATTCAAATGCAGGGAGAATGTGGAGACGAAGCAAAACGCATCGAGGGTGCACTATGATCGACAGATGATAGTTACACCAGTCTCAGATCCTGTTGCGTGCTCAGTTCGTATCAGTTGATTCCCCGTCTCAGGATTTCTTGAAGTGATCATAGAGGCGAGGCGCATCGCGGCTCCATCACGACTAAGTGGAGAGACTCCCATGAGAGAGACGGTATTTAGAGTCCTTTCTCCCACGGCAATTCTCGGTTATGGGTTTCCAGAAGAATCCTTTGAAAAGGGCTTATGGAAAAGACCTGACCTCATTGCGGTTGACGCCGGGAGCACCGACCCGGGGCCGTATTACCTTGGTGCAGGCAAAACATTCACAAGCCGGTCGGCCGTCAAGCGTGATCTCGAACTCATTCTTGCCGCCGCAATGGAGAGATCGGTACCCTTCATCATTGGAACCGCCGGAGGGTGCGGTGCACGCGAACATGTCGAGTGGACGGAATCCATTGTGAGAGAGATAGCCGGCCAGGAAGGGTACGCCTTCCGTATGGGTATTATCCATGCCGATGTGAGCAAGGAAGATGTTCTGGAGGCATTGCGGCGGCAACGGGTGCGCCCCCTGCCTCCCGCACCCGAGATCACTCCGGAGGAGGTGGAGAAGAGTGTGCGGATCGTTGCCCAGATGGGAGCAGAGCCGGTGCTCCACGCTCTGGAAATGGGATGCCGGGTAATTTTGTGTGGACGCTGTTATGACCCGATACCTTTCGCGGCCCCAGCCATTCAGAGAGGTTTTGATAGGGGCCTGGCGGTTCACATGGGCAAGATTCTGGAGTGTGCAGCCATTGCAGCAACTCCCGGCAGTGGCTGTGACTGTGTGATGGGCACTCTGTACAGCGACTCTTTTGAGCTGGAATCGCTCAATGAGCAAAGGCAGTTCACATGTGTTTCGACAGCAGCCCACACATTGTATGAGAAATCAGACCCTTATGCTCTGCCAGGCCCCGGTGGCTCACTCGATCTGAAGGAAACACGTTTCGAGGCTCTCGATGGGGGTCGTGTCCGCGTTTCGGGGACACGGTTCATTCCGGCGGACCCTTACACGCTCAAGCTTGAAGGAGTGAAACGCAGGGGATATCGATCCATCTCTATTGGGGGAATCAGGGACCCGATTCTCATCAGTCAAATCGATCCCGTGCTGGAGGCCGTAACAAAACAGGTTCGAAAGGACCTGAGCTTCACGGGGATCTTGCTTTTCCACAGGTATGGCAAGAATGGGGTCATGGGACCCATGGAACCGGAAAAAGACCGTGTGTCACATGAACTTGGACTGGTCATGGAAGTCATCGCCCCGGATCAGGAGGAGGCGAATACCGTGTGTTCCTATCTGCGCAGCACACTTCTTCATTTCAGTTACCCGGGGCGCATTTCAACTGCCGGGAATCTGGCGCTGCTGTACAGTCCTTCCGATATTTCCTGCGGGGAGGTGTATGAATTCAACATATATCACCTCATGGAAGTCGACGACCCTGAATGCCTTTTCCCCATAAGCCTATGCGAGGTGAGCCCATGAAGACAGTCCCCCTCACGGAGCTTGCTGCAGTCATCCGCAGCAAGAATGCCGGGCCCTATGAACTGACGATTGACATCCTCTTCAAGAGTGAACAGCATTATTCGGCGTTAAAAGAAATCAATTTCTTCACGAGGGACCTCTTTGCACGACTGTACGGGGTCGGTGTGGATCAAATAGTAAACCTGGTCTATTTTGATCCAGCCTCTGCAGTAAAATGCACCCTGGTGCGCCCGATGGTTTCCGGTACTCCGGGGGATGCCGATGTTTACGGTGCTCAGCAGCATGCCCCTGTTCTGAGCCTGCAGGTCCCCTTAGAGAGATTGCGCTATACTCGCTAAGGAACAACAGCTTCATTTTTCGGTGGATTCCGCCGGAGATATGTGGAACGTTGGTCACAGTCGATCCACGGTGGGGCCATTCGACAGGGTCGTATTTGCTTGTGGTGAGTAGGATGGTAAGCGAGGCGGATGGTCACCCTATGCTGGTTGGCGAAGTCTACAGCTCGTTTGATGAACTGTGTACACCTGCTGCTGTTTTCGGGGCCATTGTCCACGTTGATCAAAAGTCTCGTCGGATTGATATTTCGCCTCCCATTCGGAAAAACGTTCCTCCATCCGATCCCTAACATAGTCACCCGCTGTTTTCGACTTGGCAAAGGAGATGAATGGCTAATCGTGTTGCGGCAGAAGAATGCTGAAAGGCGTGAGAGCACTCCTGGTACTGAAGTCGCGGTCGGCTCCCTCTGCCTCGACCCTGTTGCTCCCCCCTCTTGAGAGGGGACCAAACTACACCGAGACCTTGGCATCCATGGACATCGGATTTCAACTCCCGCCGCCTGATTCTGGGCCGAGAATGATCCGTTTTTGACACACTGAACAGCCGGTTTTGAGCAACTTCGACAAGCGGCTTGATTTTCACAAAACCTTTTGCTACAAGCATTTACACGGGTGAGCTGGCGTAGCTCAACGGCAGAGCAGCTGATTTGTAATCAGCAGGTTGCGGGTTCAAATCCCATCGCCAGCTCCATGAAAAT
>JAAYUJ010000104.1 GCA_012517775.1 Deltaproteobacteria bacterium | reverse complement strand
TCTGAGTAAGCGTTCTGGAAGACGGAACGCCGACTGGAATTGCTTCTGGGCTCAAAGGCTGCAATGAGGCGCCTTTTGGGAAAGAAAAGGCGCAAAGCGGTTATGGTCTGCTGAACTGCGGTGGGATGATGAGCAAAGTCATCCACGATGAGTATTCCGTTATGCTCTCCGACAATATCCTGCCTGCGTTTAACACCTCGAAACGTGGTGAGAGCGTTCTGGACCGATACGGGGGAGACTCCGACGGTGGCAGAAGCCGCCAGTACCGCAAGAACATTGTAGGCATTGTGAAGGCCTGGTAGATTTGATAGGAGTATCTCCCCGGCCTGCACGAGGGGATTGCGGTAATGAATGGCGACTCTTCCCGGTAAATAGTCCACGTTGAGCAACCGCCAGTCCGCATGTTCTGAACGGCCGTAGGAGACGACTTGGCCGCGGCATTTTCGGCTCAATTCAACGCAGTGAAAATCATCTTCGTTGATGACGAGTGTTCCATCGGGTGGGATAAGCTCCACAAACCGTTCAAAAGCGTGTAGAACGGCTTCGAACGAAGGATAAATATCAGCATGATCATATTCGATGCTGCCGATTACTCCAATATGAGGTCTGTAGTGAACGAATTTAGGCACTTTGTCAAAAAACGCTGTGTCATATTCGTCACCTTCCAGCACTATGACCTTGCCCTCACCCAATAGATAACTGAGACCCCAGTTGTTCATGAAAGCTCCGATGAAGGCGCTTGGGTTCAGCCCGGATCGTGACAGGACCCATGTGAGGAGGGAAGAAGTGGTGCTCTTGCCGTGCGTCCCTGCGACCACAATGCTCCTGGAGTCCTTGATAAAGAATTCGAAAATGGCTTCAGGCATGGAGAGGCAGCGAATGCCGCTGTCGAAAGCATATTGAGCTTCCGGGTTGTTTTTGCGAATGACGTTCCCGATGATAACCAGGTGCGGGGATACGCTGCGTATGTTTTCGGGGTTGTACCCCAGGAATACCGGGACTCCCAGGGAGTCGAGATGCGTACTCATGGGGGGATAGATATTCTGATCGGAACCGAACACCTGGTAACCTTTCTCTCTAAACATGGCGGCCAGGGTTCCCATTGCGATACCCGCGATTCCCATCAGATAGACCTTGCTGATGTTCTGTTCAACCATAAAATGTTTCCATCACCAGATTGTGGAGAATAGGCCGAAAGACTCTGATCCTCTCGTTTTCACGAGAGGGATGCACCCGGTTTGTCAGGAGAATCACCAGCCTCTCCTGGTCGAGATCCAGCCAGAAGGATGTGCCTGTGAAGCCGAGATGGCCGACGCTGTGAGGCGAAAAGAGAGATCCTGCGCTGGAACAGGCCGGACTGGGCGTATCAAATCCTAATGACCATGTGCAATCGGAAGATGAGCGCTGTCTTGTCCAGAATACTTCTACCACATCTTGGGACCAGCCATCACCCTCTATCTTCCCGAGGTACACGTGCCAGAGGAACCACAGGAGCCAAAAGACGCCGCGGCTCGTCCCGAAGAGGCCCGCATGGCCCGCTACCCCTTCCAGGCAGTAGGCGTTCTCGTCGTGGACTTCTCCTTGCAGTAGTCGGTTCCGCCAGGAGCAGTATTCAGTTGCAGCGAAAGCACAGCCTGGAACGTAGGAGTATCCAGGAGTCACAGTTGGATCTGTAGTGGTCAATAAAGGAAAATATGCAATTTGAATCGGTTCATACAAGCTTGCCATCTCTGGTCGCAGCGTCCTGAAGATTGCGTCGCGACGAGGGGATTGATGGAAACCAGAGTGGGCAAGTTGACTGCTGCAATTTGCAAAGAATTCCTCTGCCAGGGTCATGAGAGGTTTCTCACATACCATTTCCAGCAAGAGCCCCAGGAGAATGAAACCAAGATCACTGTACCGGCATGTGCTTCCAGGGGTTGAGACAAGAGGTTCCTGCAAAAGAAGGTCGAGTAGGAGATCCTTTCTGTCTTGCGGCGCAACACCAATGATTCGTCGATAGAAAGGTTCGTAAGCAGGAAAACCGGAGGTGTGACTCAAGAGCTGTCTGAGGGTGATGCTCCTGTGATTCGCTCCCAGAATCGTGGAAGGGAAAAACCTTTCCAAAGAATCTTCGAGATTCAGAAGGCCCCGGCCGACGGCCTGCATCATCATGGGAGCGACCAGGAGAGCCTTGGTGAGTGAAGCAAGGTCAAAGAGGGTCCTTTCATCGGAGGCGTTGCCTCCGTACCGGTTGTGACCCCACGTCCGGCAAAACAGCACCCCCATCGAATCTGCAACCAGGAGGCTCGCAGCAGAGAAAATGCGGTTCTGAAGTGCTTCCAGGAAGAGCCCATCCAGTGCTGCGACTTCTGGTTCGTGCTGTGCCGCAACGGCACGAAACCTGGCGTGTGCCGCTCCATTTGATCCGTTGCCAACAGAAGTTTTTGTTTTTTCAGCGGGATTCTCAAGAAAGGGAGATTCACAGGCTTCCAGGATCCCCCCTCGGGTATCCAGTAGAAAGGGGAGACCGAGTGGGAGAATCTCATTCTCGGGCCCGTGTCCGAAAGGAAGTCCACACACGATGGGAAAACTGAAATATTGTGTATGTTCCAACACCCTCTTCCAGATTTCCTCGGGCGGGCCGCAGTCATGAAAACTTCCGAGGATGACACCGCTGATACGCTCCAGTATTCCTGCGAGCTTCAGTTGAGCAAGTGCCCGGTCCACACGGTAGGCGGCTTCTCCCCGGTCTTCAAGAAACAGCAGTGCTCCAGAAGGATCCGGCAGGTGAGGTGTTCCGATGAGGTGGGTAAAGCAGGTGAGGTTGCCCCCGATGATCTTGCCGCAAGCGACACCGTGCCTAAGTATTTGATTCTCATCGATGTTCCATAAAAAATGTTTTTTCCCTTCCAGTGTATCAAAAACCGAGTCTGCCTGGAGCCCCCTGTTGACGAAGAGTTCTATGAGGTTTGGTCCATGGAAGGTGATCCAATTCAAACGCGAATGGAAAGCAGCATGGAGAAAGGTGATATCGCTGTAGCCAAGGAAAATCTTGGGGTTTCGGGAGACAAAAGCGAAAGGCAGCCATTCTAAAAGCCGGATACTTCCATACCCACCGCGGATGCAGAGGATCGCGGTGGTTGCAGGGTCCGTCATGGCTTGAATCAGGTCTTCTACTCTTGCGCAGTCGGAGCCGGCAAGGTAGCCGTCCTTATCGAAGACGTGCTTTCCCGCGTTCAATCGATAGCCCCGGGACTCGAGCCTTTGGGAAGCTTTCAGGAAGTCTTCCCTGTCAAAGGGACTTGAAGGAGCCACCAGGGAGATGGAGTCACCCCGCCGCAATGGATTCAATTTGACAGGTGATGAGGTGGGAGCCATTCTGTTGAAGGACATCTGGCCTGCCATGAGAAACCTTTTCAACACACTCTCGAGAAAGAGGAGCGGGCAGATCAGGAATCGTGAAAGTGAGCTTCGAGCAGGGATTGACCTGTTCCGGGTTTCGGACTAAGGCTCTTGCCGGGTTGTTCCTGATTTCTGATTGCGATCGAAAATGAGCTTGAGTCCTTTTAAAGTGAGATAATCATCCACGTGTTCAATCGCTGGGCATTCGCTGGCGATGAGTGTCGCCAATCCACCAGTCGCAACGATTTTCGGATCGGTTTTGACCTCTCGTTTGATTCGAGTGATGATCCCCTCCACCAACCCCGCATATCCGAACACGATGCCTGCATTCATGGAGGCAATGGTATTTTTGGCCAAGACTGTAGTGGGTCGGCCGAATATCTCCACACGGGGAAGCTTGGAAGCTTTGTGAAAGAGCGCCTCACAGGAAATCATGATACCGGGAGTGATGACTCCTCCCATATATTCGCCCCGCTCTGAAATGTAGTCAAAGGTTGTGGCGGTTCCGAAGTCCACAACAATAGTGGAATGCCTGAATGCATGGTAAGCGGCGATGGCGTTTACAATCCGGTCAGCCCCAACTTCCCTCGGGTTGTCGTAGAGTATCGGCATTCCCGTTCGGATTCCCGGCCCTACTACAAGAGGAGTCACATCGAAGTATTTCTTGCAGAAGCTTTCAACGGTATTGAGCATCGGCGGAACAACACAAGAGATGATAACGTGCCGCACCTCTTCCATGGGAAACAGGCAGGTGGCAAAAAGATTACGAATGACGATGCCGAATTCATCAACCGTGATGTTGACCTCAGTGCGGACGCGCCAGTCCTGCTGGAGTTGATTGTCCTTAAAGAGACCCATCACGGTGTTGGTGTTCCCGATATCCACAGCAAGCAGCATGAACCACCTCTAGGACAGGTCAAAAGCTCTTTGTCGGGGAAGGGAATTTCATAAACAGCCTTCTTGATCAGACAGGAATCAACGGAATGCGAAAATTCACGGCACCATGCATCACCAGTCTTGGGGGTCTCGCAGTGCATCGGCCATGGCGGCAACCTGGCGGTGCCATTCCACGTCGTGAACCCGTATGATGTGAGCGCCGCCTGCCACAATGCTTACGGCATTGACCACTCCTGTACCCACCTCCCGGTCTTCCACCGGACGGTCCAAAACACTCCCAATGAAGCGTTTTCTCGAAGCACCGATGACTATTGGAAGATCGAGACAGGAAAAAACTCTCAAATCACGAATGATGGTCAGATTGTGCGCCACGGTTTTACCAAAACCTATTCCAGGGTCAATAAGAATCTGCTCGCGATCGACACCGTGTTTTGTCGCAAAATGGGCACGTTCTTCCAGAAAAGCAATGATTTCAGAAAGGAGCGAGGCATAGAAAGGAGCCTGCTGCATCGTTCTGGGAGTTCCCAACATGTGCATGAGGATGAGTGGAACCTCAGATTGGGCCACCACTTCCACCATATCGTCGTCAAATCTCAGGGCGCTCACGTCATTGACCATATCGGCTCCCGCCGCTATGGCCTGGCGAGCCACTTCTGCTTTTGTGGTGTCAATGGAGATGGGAATGTCGCTGCTCTCACGAATGGCTTCGATGACGGGAATGACCCGATCCAGTTCGGTTTCGACGGAGACGGGCTCCGAACCGGGACGGGTGGATTCTCCTCCGATATCAAGGATGTCCGCTCCGGCGACAATCAGGTCGAGGCCATGCTGTACGGCGGAGTGGGAGTCATGAAATCTTCCTCCGTCAGAAAAGGAATCCTCCGTGACATTAAGGATCCCCATAACAAGGGTTCGTTGACCCAAGTCAAGCCTTTTGGAATCAAGTCTCAGGGAATAGCACTTCCGAGGGGCGATACTCATCAGGACTGGTCTTCCTCGGGTTTCATGGGGATAGCTGTGGATGCCTCGTGAGGTTCAGCGCCTGCTTCCAGGAGGATTTCGCGGGATTCCTCTCCATCATGGGGAGAGTTTTCCAAAGGATTTGAGGTTTCCCCATGATTACCGGAAATGGTTGTCAGCAGATCCGGTCGGACCTTTGCGATGATCTCATCCATTTCCCTTAAGTCAAGGGTTTCTCGTTCCAGCAGGGCAAGAGCGACGGAATCCAGCAATTCCCTGTGATCCAAAAGGATCTGACTGGCCCTCTGATGGTTTTCTTCCACAATCTTGCGGACTTCTCCATCGATCTGGATGGCGGTGTGTTCGCTGTAATCCCTGGGTTGAGCGATATCCCGGCCAAGAAAAACCGCATCATCTCTTTTCCCGAAGTTCAATGGCCCCACGGCTTCACTCATCCCCCACTCACACACCATTCGGCGAGCGAGTTGTGTAGCCCTTTCGATATCGTTCGATGCGCCGGTTGTCTGCTGATTGAAGACGATCTCCTCCGCGCACCGGCCTCCCATCAGAATGGCAATACGGTTTGCCAGGAATTCCCTCGAGTAATTATGCCGATCATCCTGAGGGAGTTGAAGGGTGAGTCCCAAGGCGCGACCTCTCGGGATGATGGTGACTTTATGGAGGGGATCAGCACCGGGAAGGACCCGGGCAACCAGGGCATGGCCGGCTTCGTGGAAGGCGGTCGTCCTCCGCTCGTCCTCGCTCAGGATCATGCTCTTCCGCTCCAGGCCCATCATGACCTTGTCTTTTGCAGATTCAAAGTCAGCCATGTAGATGACGTCTCTGTTCTTCCTTGCAGCAAGAAGCGCGGCCTCGTTGACAAGATTTTCGAGGTCGGCACCGGAAAAACCGGGTGTCCCTCTTGCGAGGGTGTTGGTGTCCACATCCGGAGCCAGCGGCTTGTCTTTGACGTGCACCTTCAGTATGCTTTCCCGCCCTCTAATGTCTGGAACGGGCACCACCACCTGACGATCAAATCGTCCCGGACGCAGCAGTGCAGGATCCAGTACATCCGGTCGGTTGGTGGCAGCAATGAGAATCACCCCTTCGTTGGATTCGAATCCGTCCATTTCAACCAGAAGCTGGTTGAGGGTTTGCTCCCGCTCATCGTGGCCGCCTCCCAGCCCTGCACCTCTATGGCGGCCCACGGCATCTATTTCGTCAATGAAAATGATGCAGGGCGCATTCTTCTTTCCCTGCATGAAAAGATCGCGTACCCTGGATGCTCCCACACCAACGAACATCTCCACAAAATCCGATCCACTGATGGTAAAGAAGGGCACACCGGCTTCTCCTGCAATCGCCCTTGCGAGAAGTGTCTTGCCGGTTCCCGGTGCTCCCACCAGGAGCACGCCCTTGGGTATCCTCCCTCCAAGACGAGTGAATTTCTTGGGGTCCTTGAGAAACTCCACGATCTCCTGGAGTTCTTCCTTTGCCTCATCCACCCCTGCAACATCCTCGAACATGACCTTGCGTGAGGTTTCGTTCAGGAGACGAGCCCGGCTCTTGCCAAAGCTCATGGCTTTGCCCCCACCCACCTGCATCTGGCGCATGAAGAAGATCCAGACTCCAATCAGGAGAAGCATGGGAAACCAGCTGATGAGAACATTCATGTACCAGGGTGTTTCTTCTTCTGGTTTCACCTGGATTTCCACCGTGTGCTCCCTGAGGATACGGATCAGATCCCCGTCCCTTGGCACGAATGTTCTGAACGATCGTCCATTGGAATATGCTCCACTGATGCGATCTCCCTGAATGGTGACCTGCGAGATCTCGCCTTTCTGCACCGAAGTGATGAAGTGGCTGTAAGTCACTTCCTGGCTGGATTGCTGCGGCTGATGAAACATGTTGAACAACAGGATGACCATCAGGCAAATGACCAACCATAAAGCCAAGTTCTTGTAAAATGGACTCAAAGGAAAAGCCTCCTTCAGTGATATCTCAGGCAATGACAGTATCGGTATGCCTGCGGCTATTCGACAGCTTTTTTGAACATTATAGTCCGTGACTCCCAGAACAACAATTTAAATTACGATAATAAGCATTCCTGACACGAGCTTCCAGAGCAATTTCGGGAATCGCGGCATGATCGTGGGTAGGTGAACGATGCTTCAGCGGGACTCCCTCCGTCATTTCGTGGAGTCCCGTCAAAAAACCGAAGAATGGTGCGGTTCACTTAGACGGCGACGCAGACCTGGGCTTCACGACGCCAAACAGGCCTGATGTCAGCCAAAAGAGCAGTGCAGCAGTCAGATTGATGATAGCTGCCAGGAGAAAGGCCTGCTCGAAACCAGCCGTCCGTATCCAGGCTCCCATCCCAATAGAGCTCAGCATCATACCGAAATAAACACACGTGTTGTAACCACCCATGGCGAGCCCCCTTGTGTCGGGGGAGGCCACTTCGGAAATGAGGGCGCCCACTGCCGTGAAGGCGACTCCCATGCTTATCCCCATGAGGGCTGACGAGGCAAGAAATGAGATCATGTTCGTCGAAAGGCCAAAGCAGACGATGGCGAGGGCATAACCGATGAGCCCTGGAATCACAAGATTGGCCCGGTTGTGCACCTTGTCGCTGAGGTATCCGAAGGGGATGCGCGACAGCGCATTGCTGACTGCCTGAGCGGCAAAAATAACGCCGATATGGCCGATACTGATGCCCCGCTCATGGGCATGTAATGGACCAAAAGTCACAAACATCCCCAGCCCGAAGCAGCCCCCCAATGTTACAAGCCAACAGGAAAAAAGCGGTCGATTCCTCAGCACCCTTCTGGCTGCATCTCGCGTGATTTCATTTCTATGCGTTCTCACCGCGACGAGTCGTGCTCGCGGAAGAAAGAAATAGACAATCCAGAACAGCAGGAAAGCCAGGCTGCCTGAGATCAGGAAGACGATGAGCAACCCGAAACATTGGGCTACATAACCGGCAAACGCCGGTCCCATGCTCATGCCTCCATAAAGAGCCATCGTATACCATCCGTAAGTCCGACCAAGGTGTGATGGGGGTGATACTTCGGTAACAAACGACATCATTGTGGGGGCAAAGGCAGCAAGACCAATACCAAAGAACAAATAGATGAAAACCATCTGCAGGGGACTGCTGCTGAAGTAGAAAAGAAAAGAAGTGCCTGCCGATATGAGAAGGCCGGACAGAATGAGAATCTTGCGACCGATCAGGTCCGAGAGCATTCCAAAGGGGAGTGACAGGAGGCCGGCCATGAGCAGAAAAGATGAGTTGATCAGTCCTACCTGGAACGAGTCGGCTCCTATGTATGTGGCATATAAGGGGACAATGGGCATCCGCATGTAGGAGCCGAAATAAGACGCGAAGGTTATCCAGCAGCAAAGAAAAACAAGAGTCGTGTAAGATGAAGAGACGAAGCCGTTATAGAATGGAATTCTTACCATTGCATCCCAACGTCATCTTTGCTGCCTTACCACGAAGGATGTGCTGAGAGGGAATTACCGGTGAAGCCCGGCAAGGATCAGGGATTCCAGGTCGTGTTTGACAACAAGCCACACCTTCTCATTGTTCATATAGCGCCATTCCTGCTGAATCGTCCTGGTGTGCAGTTGAGGATCGTCAGTATGGTAAAAGCGGCATTGGAGAATCACATCCGCAGACATGGTGCTCTGCCTGAGTGACACATCTCTTACCTCGAAGTCCATCAGGCGAACGCGCCGTTGAAAAAGGTCCATGTCATCCCAGAACTGCCTCCGGGAGGGAAGCGGAATGAACTGGGATGCCACCTTGTATTCCTCCCAGCGTAGTGCCATGAGGAACTTTTCCACAGACTGCCCAAGGTTTTCAGAGTTGCACTTCTGCCTCTCAAGCGTCTTGCAGGCGATCAGTCCTGAAGAAATCACGGCGCACAGCAACAAGAAACCGACTACTCGATGAGACAAACAAGCCCTCTGCATTTACAATCTCCTTGTGCGGCTCTATTGGAGCAAAGGTTGTTCCGCGGCAACTACAAGCTCTTAGCCATTCTCGTACATATCCCGGCACGGATCAAGGATGTTTTGCGTTTGCCGTGCAATGATGTCTTCATCGTCTTTCTGAAGTCATTCTTCCATCTTTTCCATATGTCCGCACCTGATTACGCCTGCAGGGAGAGCATCGCTGCAGACTAAAGGATCTTAAAGTATTGATGAAAATCTGATTTATTGTATAGTATCACTAATAAGCTGCCGGAGCATATCCCACTTCCGACAGGCTCTTGCCAAGAGAAGGCGGGTTTAAGAGCCTCCAGCAGGGCGGCGTGTCAAGGAAAAGGGGATGCGTTCAGACAGCCCTCTGAACAAACACAGCGCCTGATTGCATCTCAGGCATTTGAGGCAAATGATGAGGATCGGGGAGAAGCCCAATGAGTGATTGGACGTTCGATCAAACAGCTGAAAGGAATAGGAAAACTCCCTTTGATGCAGCTGCCTTTGCCAACCACATTCAGGAGCAGGCGAACCATATGGACAAATGTGGCTGGTCCAGCGAAGCGCGCGACCTCAGGAAGTGGGCTTCAGAGCTCAGGGATAAGTCCACCTCCGTCAACAATCACTTTGGAGATCGCACCAGCCTCTATTGAAAACGTTTTTGAAGGCATGGTGGCGCTTCACATTTTCTCAGTTCCAAGTCACGGTTGCCCCTTTCAAGAAGAGGGGGAAATCCGTGTAGGAGCTGAGCGTGCCCCTGTGCGGTGAAATGTCCCTCCTGTTGTATTTTCCCCCCAATGATGTAATGTGTATCATTGCCCCTTTCGGAATCATGGCATCTTCCACTGTCATTTGCCGATCCTGGGAATTGGAAGGTCCTGTTGGATGACATGCTATGTTTGGTGCAAGAACGAGGAATGTCGGGTCCCGACATTCAGATGTCTTCTGTGTCGCGAGAACTGCTATTCTGCACGGAAGGCGGAGGGCGGGTTCGATGAGGCTTTCAGAATGCTGCTGGATTCAGGAAAATACAAGGAGCGTTTTGTAATGAAGCGAAAAGAGAACAGTGTCTCGAAAGATCAGCTCACCTTATGGCAAAAGGAAACGGATGTGCAGGCACCGGCCAGGGAGGAAGACGTTGAAGACCCTCTTCAGAGTGTGTTTTTTCTTGAAGACGGCAAATTGAAACCGCTCTCCAAGGAACAATATACTCGGACCATCCTCTACCAGCTTGCTGAATCGTTTGCTGTGGAGTGCAGGCTTGTGCGCCCTGAAGATCCGGGCAACCTGGTTTTCGAGGGAAAGAAGCCATCCAGGAAGACAGTGCCTATCGTCATCAGCCGGTCGGGGGAACCGGTCCTCCTTGAATCATGGGAATCACTTGAAACAGATCCCCAGCTCCTGTCAAATGCCGCGGAAGTCATCGGGGTAACACCTGTCAAGCAGGTCTTTGTCCTGCGGAGAAAGAACGGCTGAACTTTCCTGCGGGATCCTTCCCGCGCTTTTCCGTTTGAGTGCCTCTCGCCGGGCGTGGTCTTCAATAACTCATTGATACAGAAGCATATTCTAGAGTTCTGCGTAAAACCTACGGGACTTTGTGAGGTTTTTGGCTTTTATGGGTGAAAGTCTTCAAATATTTCCAATGGAACTATATATATCCTTGACATATCGAGTGATTTGCGCTAGCGTCTTTCATCAAACTTTTGAGTGGTAGGTTCGGTATTTTGGGGCGTTTTTCGAATCGGTGCTGCACGGGAACAGAACGATTTCAAAGGGTGCTCTCAAAGTAGCGCAACCGGCAAGCAGTAAAGAACAGCGAGGAAGAAAGGATTCAGAAATGCCGGAAGGGCGAGTCAAGTGGTTCAACGACAAGAAGGGGTATGGTTTCATCGAAACCAAGGATCAGGGTGACGTTTTCGTGCATCACTCCGCTATTCTTTCTGAAGGGTTTCGCTCCTTGAGTGAGGGCGAGCGCGTGAGCTTCGAGGTGGAACGCGGACCGAAGGGACCCCAGGCAATCAATGTAAAAAAGCTTTAGTGAGCATCCTCAATTTTTTGTTTAATCGACGCGTGCAGCCAGGGCCAGATTCCCTGGCTTTTTTTTGTGCTCAGTATGACGAGTTCTCCAATGCCAACGCATCACTCCATGACCTCTGCCCATAGAAGGTCTTCTCTGCCGAAGAACTTGATAATCCATCCCTTGTCACATAGAATGATTTCTTGAGATCGCCACGTGACCAGCTGACACCCTAATATTTACGATTTGTCTATGATCTGAGTCGATGAGAACCGAATATTCGGTTGAGCTTCCAGCTCATTTGCGTTTGCCGAATGGATAGGGAGAGCGGAGAGGATCCTTGTCGGAGAAAACCACCTGCTGCCAAGCGGATTTCCTGGGAATGGATGATGTCTGGCCGGGTGAAATCACGGAATGATTTGATGAATTTCATAGACGAACTCCTGGAGAAGGCATGCAAGAGCATGATCACAACGATCCTTTCCTGCATGGATATTGCCTTCAAGGGAACGATATACAAAATTGGACCCATGCCGGAACTGCGGGCGATGCGCATCACGTCGGGTGTAAGAGAGCCCGGGAGTGACGAGATCCAATGGGGGTTGCCTGCGGTATCGGATTACAACTTTCCCGGAAAAAGCTGGACTCAATATCGCGATCAACCCGATCATGTTCTGGAGGCGATGGGGTGGTGTGTTGAGAAGCAGGTGAGCTGGACGGCGGATAATCCCTTCGAGGATGTGCGGAGCGTTCGCAAGCAGTTGAGTGGTGAAATCGAGGACTTCTATCACATGGAACCGGTGCTCGTTAAGAAGACGGATCTTTACGGGCACTGTCTTGAATCCCTTCAGTATCCTGTCGACTGGTGGGGGAGAGCCATCTGGCAGGATTCTGATTATGTTGTCGTCGCCGTGATCAAGATTCACTTCCTGCCATACACCATTCGCCGTGACGATCGTTCCACGAAGTTGATCAAGGAGTTGTCCAGGAGTCTGGGGACTGAGCTCCTCACCCTTTACCTGAGGGAGAGTCTTTACAACTCCCAGAAGGAATTCACACGTCAGCGTCTGCAGAGTTGCGAGATACTCGCACACGAACTCCGCAATGCTCTCATCAAATTCGGCTTCGTTTTTTCTGCCATCAATGCACAGATTGCCATACTGCGGGAGGAATGGGAACTTCAGTTGCAGATGGCTTTTCCGGATCTGAAGTGGAAAGCTGACATTTTGTCTCGTCTCATTGATTTGCTCGATCAGCGAATCCCTGAAATTGACGGTCGGGCGGACGTGCTTCGTGCAGTCAAAAACCTCTCTCAGGAACAGCACGAACTGGCAATACTCCCGTTACTGCCTTCACAGGCCGAACAATGGCTCAAGAATAAGATCAGGCCCAAATGGGAGTTCCTGTTGGCGGCATCGGATGCCTGGGAAAGGGACTACACGGAGATCATCGGTCTCCTGGATGATCTGATGCCCGCGCTGAGTCTGGGAACGGACGCCGGCCTTGCAGAAGGGCTCTCTCATCTGCCTGTGGATCTGCGCGAGAAATGGATGAAGCTTGCTTACATTCACTTCACACCTGACAAGACTGCTCTTTTGAGCGAAGTTCTCGAACTGCTGGATCATCCCATGATAAACATTGCCCACAAGGAGCAGTTGAGAAAGGCTTTGAGATCTCTAAAAGTCCTGGCCGACGTTATTCCGGAGGTGGAAGAGAGAGCGAATCGCATCATTCTGTCCCTGCGATACGGGACAATGCCCGACGACCAGACGACGACAGGCGATGGGAGTCTTCAAACATGCCCCGATCTTTTCGCAAGGGAAGATGGAAGAGTGGCTTCCTTTTCTGACTAGCCCCCGGTGCCCATCCGAAGCATCCCACAGGAGCCGTTGAATGCAATGATCCCTCTCGCCGAAATTCAAAAGGCAGCCACGGTCCTCGACGGGAAGATCATAAGGACCCCACTTGTATATTCCCCCACGTTCAGCAAAATGTGTCGTTCCAGAGTGTACCTCAAGCTGGAGAACCTTCAGGAGACAGGCTCTTTCAAATTGAGGGGTGCGACGTACAAGATCCAGTCAAGCCTGGGGCAGTTGGGAAAGCGAGGTGTTGTGGCAGCTTCTGCGGGGAACCACGCACAAGGGGTCGCTCTCGCTGCCGGAAGAGCGGGGGTTCCAGCGACGATCGTCATGCCCGGGTGGTCTTCCATAACGAAACAGGAAGCGACCCGAGGCTATGGAGGGCAAGTATTCATCCACGGGCAGAGTCTGGAGGAATGCATCAGCAGGGCTCAGGAGTTGGCTGCGGAGGGAAGGACGTTCATCCATCCTTTCGATGACCTGTCCATCATAGCGGGCCAGGGAACCATTGCACTGGAAATACTGGAAGATCTGGCTGAAACAGATGTGATCGTGGCCTCCATCGGCGGAGGCGGACTCATCAGCGGCATTGCATGCGGAGCAAAAGCCATTCGGCCTCAAACACGAATCATTGGTGTGCAGACTGCGTCTTGTCCTTCCGCTTACATGTCCATCCGGAAAAACGAGCGTATTCATGTAGATGCGGGCAAGTCCATCGCAGACGGCATAGCTGTCAAACAATTGGGAGTGCTCAACTACACCATCATTCGTGAAAACATCGACTCTGTCGTGCTCGTGCAAGAAGACGATATTTGCAGAGCAATGGTCATGCTCCTGGAGAGAAAAAAGCTTCTCGCAGAGGGGGCAGGTGCCGCACCGGTTGCCGCCCTTCTCAGCGGAGTCCTTGCCCTGCCTTCCGACAGCAGGGTCGTTCTGGTCATCAGTGGTGGTAATGTGGATAGCCCGCTCGTGGACAGGATCATCAGAAGGGACCTTTTCCGAGACGGTCGTATCATGCGGTTCTCGGTATGTCTGGAGGACGATCCGGGGTCCTTGGCACGATTGCTATCCCTCGTGGCTGACTCCAGGGCCAATATCCTCCATATCTTCCACGACAGGAGCGGCAAAGATCTGCCCATATACCTCAGCCGCGTGGAGCTCGAGCTCGAAACCCGCGGCCCGGACCATGTGAAGAGCATAGCTTTTGCTCTGAAGGAAGCGGGCTACGATATATTTATACGATCACACAGAGCTTTTGGAAATGGGTAGGTTTCGACCTTCCGTTCCGATTCCCATAACCAGTTCTTTGAAGGCTCTGAAAACTGACTGCAGTGGTGGTTGGCTATCCTGACATGGTAAGGAAAAACCGGGCGATATTGAAATAGACCAGGACCGACACCAGATCCATGCAGGTGGTAACGAATGGACCTGTCATGAGGGCGGGGTCCAGACGCAGGAAATGCAAGACGAAAGGAAGAAAAGACGATAAAGTTGCAGAAGTTACCACGGAAATGCTGATGGAGAGGCCTACGATCAGGCCCAAAAGCCTGACGTCGGGATACTGCCATAGAGCCAGCCCATAGAGGAGAATCCCAAAACATGTCCCGAGAATGAGACCGACCGCGACCTGCCTCAATACAGTCCGGAACCAGCCCTTGGGATGCACTTTTCCTGTTGCGAGCCCTCGTACCATGATGGCCACCCCCTGAGCGCCCACATTCCCTGCCGTACCGTTGATGACGGGAATGAAAGCAGCCAGGGCAAGGACTTTCGCAAGCTCGTTGGAAAACTGAGAGATAAAGTAAGCGGAGATGAGGCTTCCCAGCCAGCTGACCGTCAACCAGGGGAGCCTCACCCAGGCCAGTCTGAAAGCGGAAAGGGAGGTGATCTCCTCGGTATAATGAGTGCCGGCCATTTTCAAAATGTCTTCGGTAGCCTCGTCTCTCATGACATCCAACACGTCGTCCACGGTGACGAGACCAACAAGGACACCAGCCTCGTCCACAACAGGGATGGCCAGGATGTTGTAGCGGGAGATGAGGTGGGCCACATGCTCCTGGTCTGCCAGTACATTGACGCGCCAGACGTTGGGAGTCATTACGTCGCAGAGCTTCTGAGATGGCTTGCCGAGGAGGAGCTGGCGAAGGCTTATCACGCCGCGCAGGTAACGCTCATCGTCCACCACATAGACATAAAAGATATATTCGACCTCCTGACTTGCCCGGCGAAGTTGGGCAATTGCTTCCTCCACGGTGGTGTTTTCATGGAGCGCCACATACGAGTCTGTCATGATGCTTCCCGCTGAGTCAGGCGGGTAAGCCATCATGTCCTGCAAAGCCTCTGTCTCTTTAGCGCCCATCAGGCCGACGACTTCAGCCTGGCGCTCCTCGGGGAGCATCTCGAGAAGGTAGCGCGCATCATCACTGCCCAGCTCTTCAATGAGAGCGGCAATTGCTTCATTGGATAAAGGTTCCAAAAGCTCACGGCCAATATGCTGGTCACATTCGGTCAGGATATGAGCCCGGTGCTTGGGGTTGCGGACTGACCTGAATGCAGCCTCGCGCTCCTCCGTGATGAGGTGTGAAAAAATCTGAGCCACCTCGGCTGCGTGCATCTTCCCTAGGGCCTTTGCAATATGGGGCTCGGCCTGGCGTCGCAGGAGCCGACGGATCATGTCTTCAATGCGGGTCAGGCGCATATCGCGATCGTGAGCCATGAACGCCTCGCTTGGAAATCTCCTCTCCCGGCGCTGTGTGCGCCAAGACAAGTCAATTCCAGGAAAGAAGTTACAGGAGAGTTAAAAGGGGAAAAAGAAGGGCCGGAGTGCGCCTATTGGCATGCCTCAAACATGCGGCGAATGCAGGAACTTACCGTCTGAGCTGTAAAGCAGCAAGATTGAGCCTCAACCCCCTCGGTCTTCTCAACAATCTCAGCATTCGCCATACACAATCCTCAATCATTCTCGCTGCCGCAGTCCGTACTCACCGCCGCCGGACCAACAGGCACTCCATTTCGACGAAGCCTGAATAGCACGTCTTGCCTCAGGCGTCAACGATGGATGGGTTTGATAATTTTGTGTAATAGGGGTGGAAAAACCTGGTATCATATAAAATTATTCCGGCCTTGACCTGGAATCCACGCCAGGGATCATTCGTGAAACGACTGTAAGGTGAAGCCCATATAAAGAAGGGGACATCATGCGGATTGCCATCATGGGAACGGGAGGTGTAGGGGGGTATTACGGCGCATTGCTGGCGAAAACAGGTCAGGATGTGACATTCATCGCGCGCGGCAGACATCTTCAGGCTATTCGCGAAAGCGGTCTGCAGGTGAAAAGCGTGCTTGGAGATCTGCTCGTATCACCTGCGCAGGCTACCGATGATCCAGTGGATATAGGCCCAGTCGATCTGATCCTCTTCGCAACGAAGACCTATCATACCGATGAGGCGGCTCGATTGATCATGCCGATGACAGACGATCGAACCACTGTGGTTTCCTTCCAGAACGGCGTGGATGCTGCGGATCGTATCGGGGCCGTTGTCGGGAAAAGTCATGTTCTTGGGGGAGTGACATGGCTTTCTGCTGCCGTTGAGGGTCCCGGCGTTATCGGGCAGTACAGTCAATTCCGTCGCATCGTCCTGGGAGAGTTGGACGGCACCAAGACAAGCCGCCTTGAGAGAATCTCCGAGGTCTTTGAAAAGGCCGGAGCAACCGTGGAACTGACCGACGATATCGCCAGGGTGCTCTGGACAAAGTTTGTTTTTATCTCCTCGGTGAGCGCGGTGGGGAGCCTGACTCGCGTAACTTTCGGCGAATACCGTAACGTTTCCGAAACCAGAGCACTGCTTGCGGAAGCCATCTGTGAGGTGGCAAGTGTTGCTCGATCAAAGGGAGTCACCCTCGATGGGGACATCGCGGAGAAGACTCTCGGTTTCCTCGATACCAGCGCACCTGGCATCAAGCCCTCCATGCAGAGAGACGTGGAAGCCGGGCTGGTAAGCGAACTCGAGAGCATGGTCGGCATTGTTGTGCGATTGGGAGTAGAGCTGGGTGTGGCTACTCCCGTTATGCGGTTCGCCTATGCAATGCTCAAGCCCGGCCACATTCTAGCCACGCAGCCCAAGTTGCAATCCTGACGAATACCGTCGGCAGAGTCTGAGCCCGAGGACATTCAGTCCTGTGAAAACATATCGCTGGTCAACCTCCAGGGATATTTGTCGCTATAATATATATTTTCCACTCTTCTTCCCTCCAGGATGCCTCTGAAGGAATCCAACATGAATCCGGCAATGATCTGATTGGTCATGATGACGGAGGGCAACGGCTGCCGTACGCACGCGGTCCTGTCGCGCTGAGAGCTGTCAACACTTCGTCTGTCCATGATGGCATAAAGCCCAAGTGCCTCCGCCGGAGTTTCGGGACTTTCCTGCGGAACGTAGTTGACCACCTGTCCCGAATCCATCCCGGTTCCACCGCTTATGAGAATCTTTTTTTCGGACTTGCACCGTTCACTCAGGAGGATCCTTGCTTCGAAGTTGTCCACACAGTCGAAAACAGCATGGAAAGAGCGCATGTCCGTGCTCGAGCCATAGGCCTCCTGAACGGCCACGGCATTCGTATGGAAGAGGTCATTGAGCCTCGCACAGAGAATCTGAGCCTTGCCCATTCCTACGGCTTCGTAGAAAAGGATCTGCCTGTTGAGGTTGGTCACTTCGATCATGTCAGGATCCATAACCGTGATGTGACGGAATCCCAGGAATGCGAGACCCAGGGCAACGAAATTGCCGAGGGCTCCAGCGCCCACGATGCACACGGGAAAATCCGGCCCCGTCGATCGGATGCACCCTCTCCTGTATGCAATGATCTCCTCCGCCACCGGCCGTCCCATCAGCAGGTTCTTCGTTTCCTGAAGAACCATCCCGGCAACGATCATGTCCAGGACGGCATCATCAAAGTGGGGGGCAGGGAGATTGGGACTGCACACCATTTGTTCGATCTCGTCCCATTCACGACCTCTGAAGTAGGTAAATACCTTGAAACCTTCCTGACAATCCTCAAGGGTGGTGAAACCGCGAACCAGCGGAATCCCGCTCCGGTAGGATCTCTCCAGGAGGAGCTTGTCTGCCAGCCCGAAGTGGGAGAGATCCACCAAAACGCTGCAGCCACGGAACATGTCCTCCAGAATGGGGTGGGTATAGAAACCCTCCAGAAAGTTCAGCTTGAATTCCGGGCTCAATCTTGCTGCGGCATCCACAAGGCGCTGATCCAATTTCGGGGCCATCAGAATGATGTCCTGGATGCCGAGTGCGCTTGCTGAAAGGATGAACAGGGATGCGAGGAGATCGTCATCTCCGATCACCCCGATTCGTGCTCGCATCAGGGCTTCCTGGTTCCATCCCGTCGAGCGGATTTGTCTGTCAAATCTTTCATGGTACATGAGAGTGGGTGCTCAAGATTTCGAGAATCAGGCCTTTTCGAGTCTGGGAGAATCATAGGAGACAGGCTTGATCTTTTCTCTGATCTCCCGCCCCAGTGCTTCCATGACGTCGGCGGTGAGGATTTGTCCTGTATCCAGCAAAACAAGAGAAGCCCCCCTTTTTGTCACCTCTGACTGACCCGATAGAACCCCTCTTTCTTTGGTGACGATTTCCTGAGTATGCCATCCATCATCCCCGATAACCACGCAATAGCAAAAACCGCCATGGACGGTTTCCAGAATTCTGGCCCGTTTCACCGGACTATCGGCGATGATGGAAACGCTGCCTTCGACCAGGTCCGCTTCACCATAACCGCCTTCCACAAGGAAAGTGAGATCCTTGATGAGTATCTCCCTTTTTGCCACTGGGACCTTGAGAAAGGAGAAGACGTAATCGAGCATCGTTATGCTGTTCGCTTCGTCCGTTGCGGAAAACGACCGGTGGTCAAGACTTCCGTGGGAATGAATCCATCCGTTGATGACCTTCTCACCCTCCAATGATTCCTGGTATGCGGCGATGCCCAATGGGTCTAAGGCCGTGTAATCCATCCTGTTCAAATCATTCTCCGGCAGGCCCAGGTCAACGATGAGCTCGGGCTTTCTCTTTTCGGCAATGGTATAGCCATACCATTCGAAGCTTTCCCCATGTATCGACCGAACCAGTTCATTGATAGCAAAAGCCCTTTTCATGGCATATCGCGTCATGAGAATCTCACGGGGCAGCCCTCCCAGTGGCAGATAGAGAGGCTCGGCACGATTCAGGGCGGCAAGGGTCTTGAATCTCATGGCAGCCGCTCCCGCACATAGGCCAGGTCCACCCTGAATTCGCCAACGTAGGAGCCGGGCAGGTGAAACATGTCTTCGAGGAGGATACGATGAAGAATGCCGGTGAGCCCACGCGCGCCTGTTCCTTCAAGCTCTGCCCGCAGAGCCACTTCATCCAGGGCCTCTTCGGTGACGACCAGGTCAATATCCCAGGCTTTCAAGTCATTCTTGTACGCCCTCAAAGGGCTGTCCTCGCTCCGTGTCATGATATCCTTGAGATCCCCTGTGGAAAGCTGATCATACAGGACTCTCACTGGAAATCTTCCCATGAGTTGACGCTCCATACCGAATTCCACCAAGTCCTCGGTAAGCAAGAAATCTTTCCATTCCCCTTTAAGCTTATTCCTCGCCATCCTCCTGCAAACGATGTCTTCCAGGTTCCCATAGACTCCCCCGGCTATGAACAGAACATGCTTGGTGGACAGCGGTATTCTCTCCGGACCGAGCTCGATGGTGTTTTCGACCCCTTCCACCAATCTCAGAAGGCCTTTCTGCACTCCTCTTCCTGAGACATCCTTGTAGGCCACAGGCTCAGAGGCGAGTTTATCCAGTTCGTCCAGGTAGACCATTCCCATCTGTGCGATGTGGGGGTTGCTGTCGGCTGAGATGAGAAGATCCACAAGGATATCGCTGGTGTTCTGCCCTACGTAGCCTACCTCGCTGAACTTGGTGAGGTCTTCCACAACGAAGGGAACACCCACCAGCTGGGATGCCCTTTCGCCGCTGTATGTCTTGCCGCACCCGGTGGGCCCGATGAGGAGAATGTTTGCCTTTGGCGTTCTGGTCTTCCGAAGAGCCGCATCAATATCTCCTCTATCCTGCACCATGCTGCTCTTCAATGCGTGGGCAAGTCGTCGGTAATGAAAGGCAATGGCGGTTGCAATGGTTTTCTTGCCTTGTTCCTGACCCATAACGAACCGGTCCAGCTCCCTTTTCAATTCGGCCGGTGTGCGATTGAATTCGAGGATGTGGCGGACGGCCTCAGCAATCTGCTGCGCTCTGACCTGCCTGAGCCTCTCTCCAACGCGCTCCCGCCTGTATTCGGACATTCTGTCAAGCATGGGAAATACCGTCCTTCCCTCTTTATGGAAAGCCTGGAGGAAATGCACAGAGAGTCTATTGCGGAGGATTTTCGGTTCTGTTTGGGGACATCAACCGTTCCAGAAGTGCCGCGAAATGATGATACCGCAGGCGCTCGGGCTCAATGGAGGGGTTCAGGGCGAACAAGGCGTTGCACAGAAGGATTTCATCGGGTGAATTGGTGAAATGGAGATAGGGATTAGCGACTCTGTCCATAATACCGATGATGATTCGATACTCCGTTTCCATAACCAGTGCAAACAGAGGTGGAGAATATGCCGCTTTGGAGGAGGAGCCGGAAAGAAGGCTGTGGTTAAATGAATTCGGGCCGGCCGCCGCATCGAGCATGTTCAAGAAACCCGGATCAAGCCCGTAACGTTTGACGATTCCTGCAATCCTTGTGAAGAGGGAAGGTGTAAAAGGCTTGATGGCTCTTTTTCCAAGTCGTTCCCTTCTGATTCGCTCTGTCAGTTCCATGTCATCTGAAAAGATTCTTGATTTCAAGTCGTCCTGCCTGGATATCCGGATGGTCTCTCGGAATGCGCAGATCCTCGAACCTGACGGACCGTTCATGCACGGTCATGGGGTCAAGGCTGTGATAGCCGTTTCGCCGGCGCCTGTCATAGCCGTGGAAGAGAGCATTGATGCCCTCTTCCAGGGCCTTGATGATTGCCTCCGCAGAGAACTTCCGCGAGTGGAGACCTTGCTGCTGCAAACAAATGGATTGCCCCGGCCCCTTCGATTCCAGAAAAGGGTGTTTGTAGCTTTCGAGAACGTAAGGCTTGAAGGGACCGAATGTGGTCACGGCCACTCTGCAGTCTGGAAAGCGGTAGACACGGCCGAAGAAGTCCTGAAGTGCATACTCTCCCGTACGCCTGTACACGATGAAGTCATCACCGGCTCCTGAACGGAAAAAGCCGAACCCGTCCAGCTCCAGAGAACCTTTGTCCGACAGATATTTGAGAACGGCCCGGTGCCTATCGCTCATCCAGGGGTAATTTGCCCAGCTGCCTCTGAAATCTTCGATCCTTGCCTGTTCCTCATCCAGTACCTGCATCTGAATGGAGTGAGTTACCCACTCCTTAAGGAGCCTGGCAGGAAAAGGCTTTTCCGGTAAAGGGAGGCACTCTGCCATTCTTCCTTTAACTCCTTCACGCAGCTTGTGAAGTTCCCCTTCACCAAGAATCTCATCAGCATCTTTGCGGCAGGCAGGGGGGACTTCGATCCGCCTTTCAATGAGTTCCAGAATATCCTTTCCGGTAAGCTTCGGTCTGTCCATTCTGTCTTTTCGATGGATGAAATGGGGCATGATCTCCGTCAGGATAATCATCAACCGGGTGCCTGGCGGGGAAAAAACTACTGGATCTCCTCCGCCTCGACCTGGCAGATCCTGTCGAATGCGGGCGTCGTATTCAGGGTGGATCGCCCTCAAGCCGCTGACGACGCTCTTCAAATGGACGGCTTTGATATAACAGGCACCTTTCAGGCGAATGATTTCGCCCAGCGCGTCCGATCCATCGCCCATCCGGATCTCAGAATCGTTCGAGTGAGCATCGATTTCCTCTGCAATGGAAAGATCCATGAGAAGGGGTACGTACACGAAGTCGGACAACAGAACAATTTCGATTTCCGATTCAAGGAGCTGAAACAATCGAGAACCTCTCAGCAAACCCCATCCGATGCGCATAATCCGCCTTCCTGGGGCTTGATGACCCGGACGGCCACATACCAGTATGCTTCGCCAGACTCCGTTTCTTCCAGGACCGCCCAATGCTGAGCATTTCCCTGGATTTCCGCACCACGGCAAATGAGTCTTCCGCCATCCATCTGCCTCCGGATGTCGTCCAGGATCTGCCTGTCTTCAATGCTCCAGTTCGTCCTGCCCAGCGTCTCTTCTATGAGCTTTCCCAGAGACATGCCTTCATAGCTGCCTGGCTCATAGACGTCGATGAGTCCTTCCCCCGCCTGACCGGGGAGAATTTCCAGCACCAGGGAAAGAGGCCTCTGTCGGGTTTCCATATCGGTAATTCGGCGTTTTGCAAGGTCGGTCATGGGATCGCATCTCCTGTCCTGCCTGCACAATCATTATAAACCCAAAGGGCTGTGAAGGATGCGAGGGCCTTTTCAGCACGGCAACGACATGGTGGGATGCCTGGTGAGTGTCATTTTGCCCCCGGCAATGAGAGAGTCTTCCAGGGGTGATTTGCAGGAAACGCTTCAAGGAGTCGCAGGAAGTTGCTCACTTGGAAATCCAGCCAGAGCGGTGGGGATTCGCATCGGTTCTGTTTATAGCACTTCTGAATATCGCGAGCCACACAAATCGGTCATTTCAGGATGCCTTCTCACTGGGCAACAGAGGGTACTTGAGAGTCAGGCTGAAGAGAAAACCCAGGAAGGGAAGGATTCCAATGCATTTGAGGGCTGAAGGGACACCAAACGTGTCGGCGATCAGACCCAGAAGGGTCACTCCTATTCCTCCGGCCCCAATGGCAAAACCCACCAGGAGACCCGAAGCGACACCCAGATTTCCCGGCAACAG
>JAAYUJ010000642.1 GCA_012517775.1 Deltaproteobacteria bacterium | reverse complement strand
TCGTGACCCTGGTCCATCTGGACGGTCTTTCCAGCAGTGACGCCGCGGCGCTCCTCGGATGGAGTTCCGTCCGCGTGAAGGTGCGAGCCCACAGGTCGAGGCGCAAGATTCGAAGTATCATCGAAGATCTGTTGAACGGAAGGGGAGAGGAAGGTGGAGCATGAAGAAAATGCGACAGGACACAAGGAGAATCGAAGATGCCCTCATCCACTTCCATCGGAAACGCATCATTCCGGAGCCAGGGGAATATTGGAAGCAGGGGGTGATGTCCCGAGTCCTTCTGGAGGCCGCTGCTGGAGCGATGGAGCAGGGAAACGGCTTGAAATTCAGCCTGGCGGCCTGGCGCTTTGCCGCAGTGACCTTTCTTCTGGCCCTCGTACTTGCCGTCTATGCCATGGATGCGGGGACAGCCGGTCAATACGAACTGGCGGAGCTGATCCTGTGGGAGGCCCCGGGCTACGACCTGGCCCGTGCTTTTGGTGTTCTGTGAAAGGAGTCAACCACCCGTGAAAAAGTTCAAATTTTGGGGCGGTCTTCTGGCCCTCTTCCTGTCCGGAGTCCTTACAGGCTCACTGGGAACCTGGATCATAGCCGAGCGTCATGGATTGAGAATACTTGAAGGTCCGAGGCCGCCCTTTCACAGGGTCATCGCGAAGAGACTCAATCGGGAGCTGAATCTCGGTTCCGATCAGAGGGAACGTATTGAGCAAATCCTGTGTCGAAGCCACCTGGAGATGCTGGAACTGAGGAAGCGTCATAAACCTGAAATAGACGAAATCCTCGCTCGAAGTATCGCTGCCCTGAAAGCGGAACTCTCCCCGCCCCAGCAGGAGAAGTTTGATGTGTTCGTCAATCGAGAAAAGGCCATCCGAGCTGAAAGAGAGAGGGCCCTCCTCGGAGAAAACAGCACCGGGAATGACCCGTGCCGCCGGGGCTCTGATGACCGTCCATAGAATAGATGGCGATGCTGAACCGAAGACATTCACCTTAACATGACGTTGAGAGGAAACGCCCCCGTGAGACGACGCATCATGATCGTTCTTCTGCTTGCAGGTACCTTGGGAGCCGCTGCGTTCTTCTATCCATTGCGGAACAGCAATCCGACGACTGTTCTCCGGACGGTTCCGCTCCAGAGATGCGATTTGCAGGCAACTATCAGCGCCACCGGCACAGTGGAACCCGAAGAACTGGTGGACGTCGGTTCACAGGTCGCAGGTAAAATCGTTGCCTTCGGAAAGGACGCGTCCGGCAGAATCATCGATTACGGGTCTATGGTGGAAGAAGGGATGATTCTGGCCTGGATCGACGACGCCCTTTTCGCGTCCGATGTCGTCCAGGCGGAAGCGAAGCTCGCGGAGGCAAGGGCCGGCTTGCACAAGGCCGAGGCGGACCTGGGGCAGCTGCGGGCCAAAGCGATGCAGGCGGAACGCGACTGGGTCCGGGCCCGAAAGCTGGGTCCATCGGATGCCCTTTCCCAGAGCGCCTATGATGCAGCTCTCTCAGCACATGAGATTGCCAAAGCCAATGTCGCCGTAGGAAAGGCGGCTGTCGCTCAGGCCGCGAGCTCCGTTTCCCAGAATGAGGCGAGTCTGCTGAAAGCACGCCAGAATCTCGATTATTGCACCATCAAGTCCCCGGTGAAGGGTATCATCATAGACCGCCGCGTGAATATAGGGCAGACGGTGGTTGCCAGCCTCAATGCGCCGAGCCTTTTTCTCATCGCCAAAGATCTCAGGCGCATGCAGGTGTGGGTGTCGGTCAACGAAGCGGACATCGGAAGGATTCACCCAGGCCAGCCGGTAGTCTTCACTGTGGATGCCTTTCCCGACCAAACGTTTACGGGCACGGTCGGGAAAATCCGCCTGAACGCCAGTATGACCCAGAATGTGGTCACTTACACGGTGGAGGTCGTCACCGACAATTCCAGCGGAAAACTGATACCCTATCTGACTGCTGCCGTGAGATTCATTGTTGACGAACGGGCGGATGCACTGACCGTTCCAAACGCCGCGCTGCGATGGACTCCCCGTTCCGATGCCGGATATGTGCAGGGAAATGAAAGGGGGAGTTCAAGGAGTGCGTCCGACGGAGCCGACCCATCCCTGGGAACCAGCCGGGGTACACCACGTGGAACCATTTGGGTCGCGAAAGGTGACCATGTCCAACCCTTCGCAGTCACGGTCGGGCTGACAGACGGCACCCAAACGGAAGTCCAGGGTGAGCATCTCCATGAGGGAATGGATATCGTCATCGGGGAGGATGTCAATGAAGCCAGCAGTAGTCAGAGCACAACAAACCCTTTCACTCCGAAGCTTCCCAGAAGACGCGGCCCACCGCCTCTCCATTAGGTCAATGTTGTTGATTCAGACCAACTTCTCATTTCGAGCGAAGCGAAATATCTCTCTGAATCGGCACCGCACCAATATTTTTCCCTACGGTCGAAATGACGGGGCTCAGGGGTGTTTGCTTGAGTCAACAGTATCGCCACACCAGGCCAGCGGGGTGGAAGTCACTCCCATGATGCGGGATTGGCCCATCGACCTGCGGGTTGTCTGGGGGTGAAGCCGCTGCTTTCGCTGAGCGAAACAGAAAGGATACTCGTTGGAATTCGTCGAGTTGCGGAACATCCACAAGGTTTACGAACTGGGCGAAGTCACCTTGCCTGTTCTCAGGGGAATCTCCTTCACTGTCGCTCGAGGCGAGTTCGTCGCTCTCATGGGCAGTTCCGGTTCGGGCAAGACCACTCTCATGAATATCCTGGGGTGCCTGGACCGCCCAACATCCGGCGAGTATCTACTGGACGGTCGGAGCATGGTGGCCCTCACCCCCGATGATCGTGCCTTCCTCAGAAGCCGTGAGATCGGATTCGTCTTCCAGAATTTCAATCTCCTCCCCCGGACGAGCGCCCTGGAAAACGTTGTCATGCCTCTCACCTACGCCCCTGGATACCTTTCGGAAAATGAAGGGCTCACAAGGGGCATGGAACTCCTCCAAAAGGTTGGTCTGGGGGATCGGCTGCATCACGAATCTTCCCAGCTTTCGGGTGGACAGCAGCAGAGGGTGGCCATCGCGCGGGCCTTGATCAACAGACCGTCCCTCCTGTTCGCCGACGAACCCACGGGGAACCTGGATTCGGTCACGAGTGTCGAAGTACTGGAAATTTTTCGGAAACTTAACGAGGAGGAGGGAGTCAGCGTAATCGTCGTCACCCACGATGAAGGGGTTGCGGCGTTTGCCGACCGAATCATCCGAATACGGGACGGAATCATAGAGGCCGATGAGATACGGTCTGGTTGGATTTCCCAAGGGGCCGATCGAGAGGATGCCAAGCCTGCGGACACCGCAGGTGAGCCGGGACGAGCAAGGGGGTTGGCTGTTTCCGGTTGCATGCGCATGCTGAAGACAGCTTTGCACGGGCTGCGCCGCAATATCATGCGAGGGGCTCTTACTGCCCTGGGTA
>JAAYUJ010000103.1 GCA_012517775.1 Deltaproteobacteria bacterium | reverse complement strand
TTTCTGATCGAACCCACCTCTAATGATTTCGATTGGACCCAAGTTGAGTCATAGGTACTGAACCCACCCATGGAAGGGAAGCTGATCTCTACTTCCAAGGCACGCTTTCAGCTTCTCTTTTCTTCCTGTTTTTCTTCCGGATTTAGCTTGTTTTCTTCTTTGCGGAATCTCAATTTAGAGGGGGCTGATTGGTCCGGGATCGAGCAGGGCATGAGCAGATGCGCTGCGGTGAGGGAAAGGAGGGCCCGAAGTTGCCGCTTCGAGCCTTCCCCCTTGGGACATCGCGCAAATTGTATGCGGAAGCCACCATCAACGTAGATATTTAACCATAGCTTCCGCACCTCTGCAAGAGCGGAAGCTATGCTGTTACTGCGTGAGGTCGAGTGCGGATGGTGTGGTTTGATTTTTTGTGTGTGCCGCCGTTGCTGGCGAGGACAGGCCTATTGTTGCAGGGAATGTAGTGCGCTCGCCCGGCGCAGGAGCCATCGGGAAGCTCAGAAGCGCTACCGCCGGAGTGCCAAAGGCTGTGAAGCCCATCGTCTGGCCGAACGTCGCCGCCGCATGCACCGGAGTAAAAAAACCGTGGATGATCACTCTTCAACACCGGTGAGCGCCCGCCTTATATTGCCTCATCATGGTACGGGGTGTTGCCGCTTTTGCGGGTGTCGCGGCGTTGTCGTGGCAAGCTTTCCTCGCCGAGGCTATGCCGTGAGGTCCCATGAGCAGTATCGATGCTAACGAAGACGGGAGGAGGCATGAAAGAGATGATCCTCAAGAAGGTGCTCAATCAACAAAGAGTACGCAGCATTTCCGGAAGCTTTGCCTTCCTTGAACACCGTTTCCTCAGGGGTGGTTTTTTGAGCTCCCTTACCCACTACGAGCTCATGCTGTACGTGTTTCTGGTATTGGCGGCAGACCGAAGAGGCCTATCCTATTACAGCTATGACAGGATTTGTGAAGTTCTCAAGATCGGCCTCAACGATTACCTGGCTGCCAGAGATGGTTTGCTTGACAAAGACCTGATCTGTTTTGACGGCGTCATCTTTCAGGTGCTCTCTTTGCCCGCACAGCCTGTAGGCGTGCGCTGTCAACCAGACCTGCACGCCCAGGGTCCGGTTGCAATCGGGCAGTTATTCAAGAAGATGCTGGAGGAGCGTTCATGAAAGCGTGGCAGGCCGCAAGGACCTATCGTGTCTCTTCGGAGGCACTCGATCTTCGCCTCAGGCATCTGCACCCTCCCACTCAGGATGCGATTGAAGGCATGGCGGCTTCCCTCAAGAAACGCGGCCAGATCAGTCCGGCCATAGTCGCCATCGATGACCGAGCACTCGTCCTGGTTGACGGCTTCAAAAGACAGGCCGCGGCATCGCTCAGCGGCCTCGACCACCTGGTCGTGCTGACCGTGGGCGCCGAGCCTCCCTACTACACCAAGGCCCTGCCCTATCTGATGAATCGCGCAAAGGGCTTTTCCATGATCGAAGAAGCCTTTCTTACCAGGGAGCTGGTGGAAGTGGACGGGCTTAAACAGACGGAGGTTGCAAGCCTTCTGGATCACCACAAAAGTTGGGTGCATCGCCGGCTTGAGCTGATCCGTTCCCTCGCCCCCGAGATCCTGGAAGATCTCAGGCTCAGCCTCATTCCCCCCGGGTCCGCCGCGTCTCTGGCGCGGTTGCCACGGCACAACCAGGCCGACTGGTCCTCAGCCATTCAGACCCATCGTTTGCGTTCTCGAGAGGTGGCGGCCCTGGTGGACCTCTGGTGCAAGGCCGACGATCCGGCGCGGAGGAAATACCTGATGGAGCTTCCCCGCCAGGCTTTGCAGGTCCTCAAGGAGGCAAGCCGGCAGCGTGCCGATCAAGGTCTTCGCCGCCTCATCGTCCTTGCCGTAAAACTCCATCGGGATGGTCAGGATATGGCTCGACAAAACCTTTCGCAGGAGCTGATCGATGAGGCGGAGCGAGCCTGCGGGACCTGTTTTGAGACCCTGAGAAAACACCTGGAGGTCCCGACATGAGCCGCTTGAACGAACAGGAGAGGAAGCGAATCCGGGAGCTCTTTCAAAAGACGGGCAGCATCAGGGCTACGGCGGAGCGTGCCGGGGTCAGCCGCAACGCCGTAAGAAGAGAGCTCAGACGCCTGGCGATACCCCAAGCCGTGGCCACCGTTGCCCGAAAGAGCAAACTGGACCCATTCAAGGACAAGATCGGCTACCTGGTGGTGGAAAAACATCTGAGCGCCGTGCGGGTGCTCGAAGAAATAAGAGCGCTCGGCTTTTCCGGCGGGTACTCCATCTTGAAAGACTATGTGCGCATCGTCAGACCCAAAGGGAGAAAACGCCCAACGGCACCGCTTCCTCACGCCCCCGGGGTCGAGGCCCAGATGGATTGGAGTCCGCACGCGATCGTTTTGGCAGGTCGAGAGCAAATCGTTCACACGGGATCCATCATCTTGTGTTTCAGCCGCTGGCTCTTCTTTCGCCACTTCCCCGATGAGACCCTGGAGCATGTGATCCGCCTTCACCAGGAGGCTTTCACCGAGCTCGGGGCCGTTCCTCAAACCATCACCTACGACAATATGACCACCGTGGGCCGACACACCGGACCCGGCCAAGTCTGGATCAATCCCGTGTTCAAAACCTTTGCCGACACCTATGACTTCAAGGTCATTATTCTTCCTCCGGGGGCCAAGGAGCGTCACGGGATGGTGGAGCGGCCCTTTCACTATATCGAGAACAACTTTCTGGCCGGCCGTGAGTTTGCAGACCTGGAAGATCTTAACGCCCGGGCCGATTGGTGGCGAGCCAACACCGCCAACGTGAGGATCCACGGCACCCTGAGGGAAAGACCGGTGGACCGGCTGCAAAGAGAGCGCCCCTTCCTCAAACCATTGCCGCAAACCAAGGAGGATGCCTGCTACCGGGAGGTCGACCGGCAGATTCATAGGGATTTTTGCGTTGCCGTCGATACCAATCGCTACAGCGCCTCGCCCCACCTCATCGGGCAGGAGGCCAAAGTGCGCCTCTACCAGGACCACCTGGAGATCTGGGTCAACGGTCAGCTCGATTGCCGGCACACTTACGTCAATGCGCGCTACGAGCGCAAGGTGCTCCCCGAGCACGAAAAAACCTATAAAGAGATCACCGGCCAGCATCAGTTGCTAAAAGATGCCTTTTTCCGCCTGGGGCCGCAGGCGCAAAGCTACTACGAAGGCTTGCGGCGCGAGCGCGGGGCAGGGGCCGGCTACCACCTCCAACGCATTCTGCAGCTCGCCGACCGCTACGGCTCCGATGTCATCGCCGGGGCCCTCGCCCATGCCATGCGCTACGGCGCCTTCAGTGCCGACGCCGTACTCAGAGTCACCCGGGGCAAGGCCTTGAGACAGGGTCGGCAAACGGCAGTGCATGCCATGCCCGAGGAAATCAGAAACTGGCTGCGATCCTGTGCCGTGGAAAGCCAAGATCCGCAATTCTACGATCAGCTCCTGGGCGAAATCGACCATAACGAGGAAGGGCAGCAACATGACCCCAACGATCCTTGAACAGATCAAACAGGACCTTCGCCGACTGTATCTCGGTGACATGGCCCAAAATCTTGAGCAGGTCCTCGAAGCCGCACAAAGCGAGCGCCAGGGGCATCTCGATTTTCTTGCCCGCTTGCTCTCGGCCCAACTGCAGGCAAGGCAGGCCCGATCGCTTCAAAAGCGCATCCGCAAAGCCGGCTTTCCCCGGAACATGACCTTCGAAAGCTTTGACTGGAACTTCCAGCCCGGCCTCAATGTCGAACACCTCAAGGACCTCCAGCACCTCGGCTTCATATCCCAACACCAGCCCTTCCTCATCGTGGGCAAAACCGGCACTGGTAAATCGCATCTTGCGGCATCCTTCGGTATCCGAGCCTGTGAAGCCGGCTTCAAGGTGCAATTCTTTGAGCTCCAGAAGCTTCTATCGCTCCTCTATGCCACCCTTGCCGACGATTCCACCGATATGCTCCTCTCAAAGCTTACTCGTCTTGACCTTCTCATCATCGACGCCATGGATCATATCCGAACCAAACCCGAATACCCGAGTCTCCTGCTGGAGTTGGTCAACGCCTGTCAAAACCGTACATCCCTGATTGTCACTTCCCGTATAAGCTTCCAGGAATTGGGCTCGGTGCTCGGCAACCCCTCCATTACCCATGCTATCCTCGATCGCCTCTTTCATCGGGCCATTGTCATCAACATTCACCAGGGGCGAAGTTATCGCACCGAAGGCCCCGACGCACCCAAGCACCTCCAGGAACACCCTCCTGCCACCTTGGACTGACGAATCCGACCCTGTCGGATAGACTGCATGACCTCTGGTATTGACGGGCAGTCCCAGTGCCGTTTTCTTGCTCCGGCCGGCCAACGTGGTAGGGCACTATGCCACCGGCTTTGCAACCATAGCCGGTGATGACCGAACCCTGCAGGGATGGCGTCCACCGGATCCTTCCCTTTGACTATTCTCACTTGGTCGGCCGACAGCGAGGTCCTCCCAAAAACACACATCCTCAAACGGTCATGAAAATCCATCCTACACGCCGGCGAGTAAACGCGAAAGGTGGCCAGGGCGGGAATCCTCGTGGTATCGGGTAGGCTCTGCCCCATAAGCAGCAGGGGTATCACGACCTCTCTTCTTCATCTGCAACAAAACTCATCGGCCTGGCGCTCTCGCTAAACCTACTCCCACAACATCCTCCGTTGTCACTCCCTTCCGCATTCCCGCCACAGGTAATCGAAAATCCCTGTCGCCCTCAGAATTAATAATCCAAACATCTTAATCCCTTAACCCTCCCGGTTCATCCCAGTTCGGCCAACCCGGGTCCGGTCACAATCGGCGGTGACAAGCA
>JAAYUJ010000641.1 GCA_012517775.1 Deltaproteobacteria bacterium | reverse complement strand
CCACCTCACACACCTCCTCACCGCACAATGCTCAGGGCCCACAGCAGGTATTGTTGACTCATTCCGCGATCTCAGCGGACTCTGTTCCGAGAAGTTCTTTCACGGCCGAGCACGCTGAGATCGCAGAGAAGAATCTCTCAGAAAAGAACCTCTGTGCTCTCTTTGTCCTCTATTACGAAAAGTTCTCTGGTTTGCTGCTCGTAGGTCGGGATTCTAATCCCGACGAACGCCTGTCGGGTATGGAAACCCGATCTACACAGCACCTTTTCACGATTTGGGGTATCCTGCAGGGACATGAACGACTTTGGTCGATTACTGTGCCCGTCAAAGTGAAGTGTTTCATCTGAAAGGAGTGCAATCCCATGCAGAGCGCGTGCCGTTATGATGATGAGCGTCGGAAGGAAAAAGAAGCGGGAAAACCTCTGGAATTCAGTCTATCAGCTCGCTTACAATAATAGCAAAAAGGAAGTCGGGCATGCAAAGGATCCTGATCCTCACAGGTATTTTCGTTCTCCTCGCCGGCTTATTCTGGCCCTGGCTCGCAAAAATTCCCCTGGGGCGGCTTCCGGGGGATATTATCATACACAAGCCCGGCCTGAGGGTTTTCATCCCAATCACCAGCATGGTCTTCATCAGCATCATTGTTTCCATCATTCTCTGGATTTTTAAAAAATGATCATCGCGACACATCAACCCTACTTCGCACCGTTCCCGGGTTTCTTCTATAAAGCCCATCTGGCGGATATCCTGGTGATCCTTGATGACGTCCAATTCCCCAGGGGAACGACATGGATCAGTCGAAACCGATTCAAGAATGCCCAGGGGACACTCTGGATGACCATTCCTGTGTGGAAAAAGGGGCTGGGGCTGCAGAGCATCAAGGAGGTGCGGATCTGCTATGAGGGAGGATGGGAGCGAAAACATCTCGAGAGTCTCCGCACCGCCTATGGCAGGTCGCCATATTTCCCCGATCACTCGGAGTTTATCAAGGAGCTCTTTTCAGGCAAGTTTGAGAACCTTGTGGATCTGAACCTGGAAATCATCCTGTATCTGGTGGAGCTTCTTCCCATCAAGACGGAAATCACACTGCTGTCCGAGCTGGGTATCAGGGACAAAGGCACCCGTTTACTGGTTGAGACGTGCAAAGCGCTCGGAGGTTCACAGATCCTCGTTCAGAACCCGGCAGCAAAATACTTCGCTGCCCTGCCTTTTCAGGAGGCTGGAATACATCTCAGAACCTTCAAGTACCCCTCTCCGGTCTACCCGCAGCTCTGGGGAGACTTCATTCCCAATCTTTCCATGTGGGACATGGTATTCAATTGCGGTCCAAAATCCTGGGATATCGTAACGGGCAAGAAATGAAGGCTTCCCTCCCGACGCAGTTAAACACCCAACAGATCATCCATTCACCATGAAGGGCTCAGCACAGGTGCCTGCCATCTCTCTCAATGCGAAAGGCATGTGGGGGACGAAGATAATGAAGAATAGTCAACGAACTGAAATCATGAGGCGCAGCCGGTTCCGGTCATGAACGCGACCGGCAATGGGAAATTCAAGTATGGAACCGTGTCGTATTCCGGGAGGAATGCGCACAGAAACCGTTTCGCCGGTCTGGATCCATCCCCGGTTGTAGCAGGGCCTGCATGGATGAATCCCTCTGAATCCTCTCCCCGTGCATGCAGAGCAGGTTGTCACAAGGGGCACGGGAAGGATGCCTCCCCTTGCCGCTTCTTCAGGGGAAAGGACGACTTCCAGTGTACACGTTTGTTGACGGTGAGTGTCGGAGAAGGGCGAACCCGGAGACTCGTGGAAAAAATCCTCGAAAAACCACTCGAAAGGTGAGATGCTTCGCCTGTCCCATTCACGGATTCTCAGCAGCCATTCGGAACAGCTCTCACGGGGGTTGCAGGGGAACGGGTCGGTCTTTCTTTCTGCCCGCCTTGCGTCTTCCCTCAATTGGCGGTTGTATGACTCTCTGCTCTCCGGATCGGAGAGGACACTATAGGCTTCGTTGATCTCCTGGAAACGACGGGTTGATTCGGGGCCTGCCAGGTCGGGATGGTGAGTCTTGACGAGCTTTCTGTAGGCAGACCGTATGCCGTCCGGGCTTTCAGCGGGCTTCACGCCAAGAGTGGTATAGTGGTCTCTCTTCCTCATACTACCAAATCCCCCAATGAATCATAAAAATTATATCAGAATTGAGGGACATGACAATCAGCCGCTTCAATCGGAGATTCTTGTCGTTGGTGACTTTTGATAAACGATGGCATTGTAGGTCGGGATTCCATTCCCTACAGCTTGGCACAAAGGCTGTCGGGAATGGAATCCCGACCTACTTGTCGAGAAAGTGCGCTACTAGAAGTCCTTAAAGTCAGAATCTTCCAGAGGGGTTGCTTTCGATGAGGCAACTCCGCCTGTTGCTTTCAGCTGCCGGCGTATCGGGCGGACCTGCTTATCTCCGTTTCCCCTTACCAGGGTTTGACGGGGAGCCGGAGGAGACGCCGCCACGATATCTTTTGATTGACTCTTCTTTCGGCGGGTCCGGGGAGCCTGTTCATTCCTGATTCTCCCGGCACCATTGACAAGTCCGGCCAGCACAGCTACCGAGCCCTGGATGTGTATCGCCTGAGCACGCATCTCCTCGGATGCCGATGCAGATTCCTCGGCATTGGCCGCATTGTGCTGGATGACTTTATCCATTTCGCTCACGGCCCTGTTGATCTGTTCGATGCCCTGAGCCTGTTCCTCGGAAGCGCCGGAGATCTCTCCGACCAGGTCTCCCATCTTGGATATGCTGGAAGACACTTTTGCGAATTCGCTGTTCGTGGTCTGGGTCAGTTCCGAACCGGTCCTGATGGTCTTGACCGTTTCATCAATCAGGTTAGCCGTGTTTTTAGCAGCGTCGGCCGCCCTCATGGCGAGGTTTCTCACTTCCTCTGCAACCACGGCGAAACCAGCGCCGGCTTCACCAGCCCTGGCCGCTTCGACTGCCGCATTGAGGGCCAAAAGGTTGGTCTGGAAGGCTATTTCATCGATGGTCTTGACAATCTTCTGCGTCTCCTCGCTTGCGTTGGTGATATCCTGCATGGAAACGGCCAGGCGGCCCATGGAATCATCCGCTCGGGCAACAATCTGGTGCACGTCCTTCATCAACTGGGCTGCCTGACCCGCGTTGCCGGCGTTCTGCCTGGTCATGGACGACATCTCCTCCAGCGCCGATGATGTCTCTTCCACGGAAGCCGCCTGTTCCGAAGCTCCCTCGGCGAGGGACTGGCTGGCGGTGGATATCTGATCCGCGGATGCTGCGACCTGGTCCGCTCCGTCCTGCAAATCATTGATGGCATGATTGATGGGTTTCGCAATGCTGCCGGATATGAAGAACCAGGTGAGAAGAGCCGCCGCCATGGAGATACCGAGAACCCCCAGGATGATCATATTGCTCTGGACGCTCAATCTTCGGAT
>JAAYUJ010000102.1 GCA_012517775.1 Deltaproteobacteria bacterium | reverse complement strand
GACCACAGGAGAGGTTGCCTTGCACCTACGCCTCAATGCTGGTGTCTTCCGTGTTCCGCATCTTTGAGGGTCGTGAATATCAACCTGCCGGCAGTGGTCTGGAGGATGCTCGTAACTGATACGTCGACCTCCTTGCCGAGATGTCTGCTGGCATTCTCCACCACCACCATGGTTCCATCTTCCAGATAGGCAATTCCCTGTCCCTGTTCCTTCCCTTCTTTCAGAATCTGAAGCCGCAAGACTTCACCGGGCAGTACAACAGGCTTCAACGCATTGGCCAACTGATTGATATTGAGAACTCGGATACCCTGAACTTCTGCGACTTTTGCGAGGTTATAGTCATTGGTCACAATTTTTGCGTTTATCTGCAGTGAAAGAGCTACCAGCTTGGCATCAACGTCACTCAGATTATCAAAATCCTGCCTTTCTATCTTGACTTCAATGGACTTTTCCTGCTGCAGGCGTTTGATGATATCGAGTCCACGTCTTCCCCGGACCCTGCGCGTGGGGTCTGAGCTGTCTGCGATATGCTGCAACTCCTGTAACACAAACTCTGGTATGATCAGGATACCCCCCATAAAGCCTGTTTCGACAATGTCGGCAATTCGACCGTCAATGATCACGCTTGTATCAAGGACGTTGGTGACCTGTATGTTCCTATATCCTCCTTTTGTTACCCACGGCATAGTCGGGAGGCGAAACTCATCTATCCTAATAGTGCCCAAAACCATTCCAAGATAACCAAACACACAAGATAGAATAATATAAAGTGCAATTGTGGCTGAAGTATGCTGAAGTGTTGCCAGCCCGTACCCGATCAGTTTGGCAACTGAAAGACCCAGCACCAAGCCGAAGGTTCCTCCGAAGAGTATCTTCAAAGGAACATGTCTGATGAGCTTCTCCACCGCAACGACAAGCATGGCCGTAATCATACCCAGCAACAGGCCTGCCCACGGTGCCCACGCGAACATAACAAGGCTTTCCATGTTCGCCGCAACGTAGTAGCCACCAATGCTGCAGACCGCAAACAATAGAATTTTCAAGACCAACCAGGCCCATTTCAACTTTATCACCCCCTTTCCCTGTTGGATTGGCATTTGTGAAAACTCACAGAATGCCTGCTCTAGTAACTGAGAGGACATTTTCTCTCCATTTCAATCCGTATGAGGGCGCAATACAACGGCACACCCGAGTGAATCATGTCATGACCTGAAGGAGTTCTCCGATCTCGATCTCTATCTGATTCTCGCTGATATCCAAGACTATGGAAAGCTCCTTCAGAAGAAGGGTCCTCGCAGTATCGAGCATCTTTCTCTCTCCAAAAGAAAGCTCCTTGTCCCCTTTGAGTACTGTGAGGTCGCGAAGCACTTCGGCAAGCTCATAGATTGAACCGGTCTTGATTTTTTCCATGTATTCCCGGTAACGCCGATTCCATGTGCCGCCGTTCACCGAGATCTCACGAGATTTGAGTATATCGTACACCTTGGGTATATCTTGGGAGTCGATCAATTCTCGAAGGCCGACTGTTTCGGCATTGGGTATGGGAATCATTATTTTCATGTCGTTTTCAAGTATCCGCATGATATAGAAATCCTGTTTCTTTCCCCCAATGCTCTTTGTCTCAATAGACTCAATCTTTCCCACGCCATGAGCTGGATATACGGCTAAATCCCCTGTCTTGAACATTATGACCTCCATGCTCGCGGTCCTTCCTGGGCTGTTAGGGCGCTTTGATAAAATACAAGTAATTTTAGCATCATTGGCACCATATGCAAAGACTCAACCGCAAGGTGAGCATGTACTTGAACTGGAAATACCGGGACGAAGAGCAGCATTTTGATGGGTACCATCATACCCTCTCACAGAAGAAAAGAGAACCTCCATCTTCATCCCATTCATCTGCCCTTTTTGGCGTTATTCTCCGCCTCTTCGAAAAGGTAATGCTAATCGACCTGAATGGAGCCGGGACTGGACAGATTGACTGATGGAAGAATCATTTCAGGGTTTTTGACGAGGCAATTCGTCGGGAATTCCAAGGAGAGATTTATGGATTGATACGGAGCTTGCCTTACGGCGCTGGAGCAGTCCGGAGAACCAGCAGATTTCAGTTGAAAGCGTTCATAGCCTGCTCCAGGCCAAGGGCCAAAACTGCCTTGGCGACTTGCACTCCGTGGATGATCATTTCATCGAAGATCCTGGCCTCATCCCCAGATGGGGCTTGAAGAACATATGTCTCAACAGGTTCGTCATGGAGCGGGCGTCCGATCCCGAGCTTGAGCCTTGGAAAAGATTGGCATTTCAAGTGCTCGATGACGGAACTCACGCCCCGATGCCCTCCGGATCCGCCTTGTCGTACGAGACGTGTCCTGCCGTGATGCAGATCCAGGTCGTCATGTATCACGAGAACCCGAGAACCTTGAATCCCGAAATACCCCAAAATCTCAGCTACCGGCTCACCACTCCTGTTCATGAAGGTGAGCGGCTTAATGAGCAGTACCCGGCGGTCTTCGAAGGAGCCGGCTCCCCAACTGGCTTTGAATTTCCTCTCCTGAAGAAAAATGGAGAGATCACCGGCCAGCAGATCCACTACTCGAAAACCGGCGTTGTGTCTGGTTTTTTCATATTGCTTTCCTGGATTTCCCAGACCCACAATAGCGGCGATCTCATCTTGATGCTCTTGTTCACGGGCCATTGAATCACTGTTCTAACGAACTTCAAAAACAACCCTGATTCCAGGTCCCCTTCCGTTCTATCCCTCAGATTCTTTCTCATCCTCCGCACCCTCGGGAGGAATGATGTGCAGGACGGGGTGACCTGGGTCATCGGTCAGTTCATAGGGCACAACTCCAATCAGATCCGACACGTGGACAGAATCCCCTATATCCAAAGAAGCGGCGTCAATGGTAATCTTTTCCGGAATAGCGCCGGGAAGGCACCGAACCGTTAATGTTCTGCATAAAACATCCAACATCCCGCCTTTCCTGACTCCCACCGGCTCCCCCCGCAACTCAATGGGGACATCGAATTCCATGGCCTGATCCAACGGCACCTCATAAAAGTCAACATGGAGAAATCGCCTTCTTACAGGATGCACCTGGATTTCCCTGAAGAGAACCTGCCGCACCTGTTCACCCTTCCCATCGTTGATGATGAGGCGCAGCAACTTGCTCTCCTCACCCATGTCCCGGACGAGCCTCTCCAAATGCCTTGACTCGACGGCAAGGGAGAGCGGTGCTGTTTTGGGACCATACAAAACGGCCGGCACCTTATCGTTTCGGCGCAGTCTGCGGACCGCCCCTCTTCCCGCTCTTTCTCTCAATTGCGCAGTCAACTGCACTTCCATTCTTTTCCAGCCTCCTCAGTTAATCCAACCAGCCACCGGTAGCGCGCACAACGCGCTGGCAGGGGGTATCTTCAAGAAATGCCAACAAACACTAATTCAAATCGATGAATTCCAAAGACTCAGAAGTGAACTCACCGATTCATCATAGTGCACACGTCGAATTGCTTCCGATAGCATCTTTGCGATGCTCACCGTACGTATCTTCTTTGATGCCGAAGCTCTTGGAGAAAGGGGAACCGTATCCGTTACGCTCAGAGAGCGTATGGGAGAAGCATCCAGCCTCTCGAATACATCTCCTGAAAGCACTGCATGTACACAATAGGCGTCTATGGATTCTGCCCCTTGAGCCAGGGCAGCCTCCGCCGTGCGTATCAGGGTTCGACCCGTATCGACAATATCGTCCAGGATGACAACTCTGCGCCCCTTGACGGGTCCGACAATGGAAGAAAAAGGAGCATCCTCAGATCGCCTGTGATCCATGATCGCCAGATCTGCCTTCAAACGCGTCGCAAATGCCCGGGCACGGTTCACACCCCCTGCATCGGGCGAGACAATCACTTCATTGCCCTGCAGGTTTCTGTTGATATCTTCGAGCAGGACTTCACATCCCAACAGCCGATCCACCGGGATGTCAAAAAAACCCTGAATCTGGTCCGCGTGAAAATCAAACGTGATCACCCTGTCAGCCCCGGCGACCGTCACGAGGTCGGCAATCATCCTTGCACTGATGGGAACCCTTGGTTTGTCCTTCTGTTCTTGGCGCCCATAGCCATAATAGGGAATCACCGCCGTGACCCTGCGAGCCGATGCTCTCCTGATGGTGTGCATCATGACCAGAAGTTCCATGATGTTCTCATTGACGGGGCTGCAGGTGGATTGCATGACAAATACATCCCTGCCGCGAACACTCTCCCCCAGCTCCACACGAATCTCACCGTCGCTGAAACGATTAACCAAGGCCCGCCCAGGAATAATCTCCAGAAATGAGCATACCCTGTGCATCAATTCCGGGTTGGAATTTCCAGAAAAGACCTTTAGCCGACCTTGCATAACTCAACCAGTAATTGATCAAAGATGCTCAACGCAAAGGGAATGGAAAGCCCGAAAAGACTGGCTGGGGTGGGAGGATTCGAACCTCCGAATGCGGGTTCCAAAGACCCGTGCCTTACCGCTTGGCGACACCCCAAACATCCATCGTTTCAGCTCTCGTTCTTCTCGCTCCCGAGTATAATCCCTTTCGTGCCGCGCATCAGGGAAGATTTCCATAAGCATGCTCCTACCCATGATCCCGGCAGCACGACTTTCACAGAGTACTAAGGCTGGTTGTCACAGGAATTAGAAAACATGCCCGAAGCGTGAGTGAGAGTACGAGTAACGGTTACCCAACAATCTGCCCATTTGTTGCGGGCCAACTCGCCTGTCTGTGCCGCATGATCCGGGTCGGTAAAGACTCCGAACAAAGTCGGACCGCTGCCACTCATTAAGGCTCCCGCCGCCCCATGCTCT
>JAAYUJ010000101.1 GCA_012517775.1 Deltaproteobacteria bacterium | reverse complement strand
ATAGGCAAACTTTACTTGCCCTCCGAGCTTCGGGCAGCGTATTTCCAGTTGATCGACCATGGCATTCATTCCGTTGCCTCCATTAAGCATCGAGAAAAACGGGCTTCAAGGATTCGTGCCGCGCAGATTCGTTGGCTCCATCCCCCTCAGCAGGTCGGAATTCCATTCCACACTTCGGGATGTTGGGTAAGAAAGCCATAAGTTCTCAACGAGTATGTCGGGATTCACGTCCCCACAGCTTTTCCTCCAGGGTGTCGGGTACGAAAACCCAACCTACAAAGCTGCTACTACCTGGACCTGTTGAGAAATCACAGAAACCCGATCTCCTCTGTGGCGAGGCGCCTTTTCATTGTCTCGACCGCCCAGAGTGGCACCATGAACAGTCATTACGGTTTGGGGAAGCCGGCAATGGACTTCAGCGCCCTTTGAATCTCCTCGTCAGGGAGTTCATAGGGAGTCAGCTTGCCCGAGAGAAAGGCGTCATAGGATGCCAGATCCACCAGCCCATGCCCGCTCCAGTTGAAGAGGATCACCTTCTCTTTACCCTCCTCTTTCGCACGCATCGCCTCCTGAGCTACAGCTGCGATGACGTGGTTGGTTTCGGGCGCCGGGATGTACCCCTCTGTGCGGGCCCAGTTGACCCCTGCCGTGAACGTTTCGATCTGGTCGAAAGCTCTTGCTTCTACAAGTTTCTCCCGAGTGAGGTGACTGACGATGGGGGCCATGCCATGGTAGCGCAATCCCCCCGCGTGGATGGGGGCGGGGACGAAATCGTGCCCCAGAGTGTACATGGCAAGGAGGGGTGTCGTCTGCGCGGTGTCTCCGAAGTCATAGGCGAAGGGGCCGCGGGTGATCGTCGGGCATGATGTGGGCTCGGCCGCTACAATGGAGACATCCTTGCCGTGGATCTTGTCCCGCACAAACGGGAGACTGACCCCGGCAAAATTGCTGCCCCCACCGGCACATCCCATGACGACATCTGGATACACGCCGATCTTTTCCAATTGCTTGTGTGCTTCCAGGCCGATGATCGTCTGGTGGAGCAGCACGTGGTTGAGGACACTCCCAAGAGAGTAGCGTGCCTGCGGATCACCCACCGCATCCTCGATGGCTTCACTGATGGCGATCCCGAGGCTTCCGGGGGAATCGGGAGTTTCTTCGAGAATCTTCCGACCTGCCCTGGTGATGTTGCTGGGACTGGGGATGCATTCCGCCCCCCATGTGCTCATCATCATGCGGCGATACGGCTTCTGATCATAACTTACCCGCACCATGAAGACCCTGCACTGGAGATCGAACATTTTGCAGGCCATGCTGAGAGCGCTGCCCCATTGGCCGGCTCCCGTTTCCGTGGAAAGTCGTTTAATGCCGAAGACCTTATTGTAATAGGCCTGTGGGACAGCGGTGTTGGGCTTGTGAGAGCCCGGGGGGCTGAACCCTTCATTCTTGTAATAGATCTTAACTGGTGCATCGAGAAGCTTTTCGAAACCTCTGGCCCGGAACAGGGGGGTCGGCCTCCAGAGACAGTACTTCTCCAGTACGGGCTCGGGAATGTCGATCCACCTGTGCGACGACACTTCCTGCTCAATGAGGTTCATGGGAAAGACGGGCGCCAGATCTTCCGGCGTGACCGGCTTTCCCGTGCCAGGATGCAGGGGTGGCTTCATGGGTGTGGGCAGGTCCGCCAACACGTTGTACCACTGCCTCGGCATCTCGCTTTCATCCAGATGTACCTTTATACGTTCCATCTTACCTCCTCCTGTTTCAGTTCAAGAAAAAGAGGCCATGGAGAAATCCCCATGGCCTCTTCTCTAGAAGACAATCGAGCCGTGGTAGGCTTCTCCTCACCCACGGCTCGCATCTGTTCAGCAGACAACGATCATCAGTGGGCAGGCTCAAATTCGACCTGCCACCACCAGTATAAGGAGTATAATGTCATCATGAGGCCCTGCCTGTGTTCCCATTCCCGTGATGAGGCATCCGGAGACCATCTGCTCCCCCGAAACAGAACACCTTCATCGCATCGCTCGTATAGCACACTCGGAGATAGGCCGTCAAGAACCGGATAAGCCGAGCGATCAAAGACTTGATTCACCCCACAGCGCATCGGACAATCCCGAGAGGCGCTCGGTGGATCGGGCAACGGCGGAGCGCATGACCGACTGCGACCCCCACAGGGAAACCCTTTTGCGGGCCCGTGTGATGCCCGTGTAAATGAGCTCCCGGGTCAGAACGGGAGAATCGCGGTCGGGCAGAACCAAGAGCACATCATCGAATTCGGACCCCTGGCTCTTGTGCACGGTCATGGCAAAAACCGTCTCGTGCTCGGGAAGCCTCTGGGGATGAAAGGACCGAAAGGTTTCGTCCGGGCCGGCAAAAAAGACACGGGGCTCTCTCCCACCGACGATATCCGGGAGATAGATCCCCACATCCCCGTTGAAAAGGCGAAGTCCGTAGTCGTTTCTCGTGACGATGACGGGTCTTCCCACATACCATCGTTTTCCCCCCACCAGGAGACCCTCCTCCTGCAGAATACTCTCTGTAAGGCGGTTCAGGGCAGACACCCCGCACAACCCTTCCCTCAAGGCGCAAAGGATCCTGAAACCTTCAAAGAGGGCGAACACTTTCTTCAGCATCAGGTCGGCCGCCTCCCGGGGCTTGCTTCCCAAGGCATTTGCCGCAACCAGATAGTGCCGAAATCCATCCACCACCTCCCCTTTGATGGCTTTCCCCAAGCGATGGCACGACGGAACCTCGTTCCATACCAGGTCGGCATATTTCTCTCCCCTCAGGAAAGCCAGAGCCCCTTCCACATCCTTTTCCCTCACCTTTCGGCTGAGGACGGCAATGCCGCTCTCCGCCGAAAAGCGGTAGCTCTTCTGGAGTTGAACGATACAATCGGAGTTCTCTTTGCCTCTGTCCTGACGGATAGTCCTCTTCTTCAGGGCGAATCCGCAGGCCTTTTGGCAGGCATCGGCAAAGTCGGGAGAGAAGGCGACAGGCTCACCGACGGAACAAATATCTCCCAGCACGGCACCGGCTTCGACGGAAGCGAGTTGATCCTTGTCCCCCAGGAGAATCAGGCGTGCTGAGAGGGGGAGGGCCTGTATCAGCCTGGACATGAGGGGGAGGTCCACCATGGAAGCCTCATCGACCACCAGGACGTCCAGGGGAAGAGGATTCTCTTCGTTGTGCCTGAAAGTCGAACTCCCCGGCGTCGCCCCCAGAAGACGATGAATTGTCGAAGCGGAAACGGGCAAAGCTGATTTGATCCCATCTTCGCAGTTCAGCTTCTCCCGCGCGGCGGCGATGGCTTCCTGCAGCCTGGCTGCGGCTTTGCCCGTCGGAGCGGCCAGGGCCATCCGCAGGTTAGACCCACCTGTCCGCTCCAGGAGCAGGGCAAGGATTCTGGCGACCGTTGTGGTCTTCCCCGTTCCGGGGCCTCCGGACACGACACAGAGTGAATGCCACATGCTGGAGAAAGCGGCCACTTTCTGCCAGTCGACTGCGTCGGCACTTTCCTCCACCGGGAAGAGTCTGGCCAGGGGCTCCCTGAGGATGACGGGATCCAAGGGTTCTCCCACAGCCTCCATGCGGGCCTTCAATCCTTCAGAAAGCTTCTGCTGGTATTCCCAGTACCGATAGAGATAGAGCCTGCCGGCCCCATCCAGAATGAGGGGTCGGTATTCGCCAGGAGAACCCACCACTTTGCATCGGCCGAGCACTTCATGCCAACGCTCCATCGACGGCCACAGGGATGCATCGATTCCCTTTTGACGAGCATGCTCCCATGGCCTTCGCAGGTCGAGGCAGACATGTCCCCTTCCTACGGCACTGCTCGCCAGAGCAGCGGCCAGAGCCAGTTCGGGCATGTCCCCACCGGCCAGCCCCTCCATGAACCGGGCGAAGTGAATATCCAGGAAACTCAGTCTTCCCGTACGACACCATTCATTGAGGAACTCGATTTCCACTCTGCAGATATTCTCCCGGGACGCTTTTAGATAGCTTTGTTACAGTTCTTCTTTTTTCCAGCGCTCCCATGATGCAGACTCCACTCAAGATCCGGCATCATGAACATTCCCTCTCTCTTTCCCCCTCAGGAGTGCGGACAGTGCCTCGATGGACTCCCGTGACGGGCGGTCCCTGTAGATCCCAAACTGGGGGCCCCTTGTGGAATCGACTCCCCGCAGAAAGACATAGTATACCCCCCCGAAGTGCTCTTCATAATGGTAAGCCGGAACGCGGACCTGCAGATACTGGTGCAGGGCCACCGTATACAAGGTGTACTGCAGCTTGTAGAAATTCTCGTTCATGGCTCTTTCGAGGATCTCCTGTCCGTAGTCCTCCAGCCGGCACCCCAGATAATTGGATTTCCAGTCCAGGATGAAGAATTTTCCATCAACCTGAAAGACCAGATCGATGAACCCCTTCATGAACCCTTGGACGGTTTCCAGCCTGAGGTGACTCAGGTAAGGGTCTCTTCCCGTTTCCCGGCCTCCGCCGACGCATGCCGTGAAGGCTTCCTTCAGATCCCCTCCCGTGACTTGCCCAACGGGAAAGACAAATTCCAGTTCGCTGAGCCTCCTCTCGAGAGGGACCTGTGAAAGGCAGAATGTCCCAGATTCCGAAGGGAGAGGAACATCCAGGACATTTCGCACCATCCAGCTCACCGGCTCCGTCCATTTCGCGTCGAACCCGTGCTCCTGGATCTTCCGGGATATGAGCTCTCTTGCTTCTGCTTCATCCCGCGATGCAAAATCGAGGTGTTCAAAAAGGGAATGAAGGAGAATGCCCGAGGCGGGACCTCTCGGAAACGAGAACATGTCGAGGGACTCATCACCAGTGGCGTGACCCAATCCATCGGCTTCATCCGTGGAATCGATCTCAACGCCCTCATCCCAATCCGCCGATTCCCCCCTGTGCGGCTGATCGAGAATCAGGGAGGAGAAACTGGTAATGCTCCACCTTCGGACAATTCTGCCCGAGAACTCCAAGTGCTGCAGTTCCGGTGCGTCTTTTTCCGGACGGGCCAGCGGAACCACTTCATCCAGAGGCATGGGCGAAAGGTCGATGCTCCCCCCAGAACGGTCCCTGAGCAGTTCCAGGTCCTTCCATATGGCATCGTCATCCATTGCCCTGTAGACCTGCTCCAGGGAATTCAGGCTGCCGTCCCAACCGCAGGCGATAGACGGGTGCAGGAGAAAGGCAGGGGCGGAGCTCCCCGCATCCTTGAAACGGCCCCAGACAAGGGTACAGTGATGTTTCGCGCGCGTTACGGCCACATAGAGGAGCCGAAGGTTTTCCGCCAGCTGCTCCTTTTCACAAAGGACCCTGTGCTTTTCCCTTTCAGGAGATCCCAGATCCAGGACGAGCTCCCCTCCGTTGGACGTATCATGGAATACAAAGGGAGCATCCTTGTCCTTCAGCCTGGAACCGCTCCAGGTAAAAGGGCAGAACACCACCGGATACTCGAGTCCCTTGCTTTTGTGGATCGTGACCAGCTTGACGGCATTCTCATCGCTTTCCAGGCGGAGCTGATGCTCATCCAGTCGTGGTGTGGCCGGGTCCCTTTGATTGGCAAGCCATTTCACCAGGCTGAACAGCTGCGTGTTGCCCTCAATGGTCCGGCGGTGGAGGACTTCCGCAAGGTGAAGAATATTGGTGCAGCGCCGCTCCCCGTCAGAGAGGGACATGAGCCGGGGAAGCACCTCCTCCCTGGACAAGAGGAATCGAAACATGCGGAAAAAGCCGTGTCTGACCCATAACTCGTGGTACTCGCCAAACGCCACCAGCCAGTCTTCCCAACCCCTTTCATCGGTCATGAGCCTGTCCAGCTCCTCCCCGCAGACACCCATCATCTCTGTTGCCAGGGCAATCCTGAGGCAACCGGCATCGCCGGGGTTCGCCACGGCTGCGAGAACCCGCTCCACCTCCGCGGCTTCCTCCGTTTCAAAAAGGTTTCCTATGTCGTACAGAACTGCGTGGACCCCCAAATTCGAGAGGACCTCCTTGATT
>JAAYUJ010000100.1 GCA_012517775.1 Deltaproteobacteria bacterium | reverse complement strand
TTACGAGAAAGGCACCCAAAGGCATGGCCAGGAGCCAGCCGATAACTCCGAAAAAGGCGCCTTCGGCCAGGAAGAGCAGGAAGACAAGGCGGGAGGATGCTCCCAGAGAACGCATGACGGCCAGTTCCGAACGCCTTGCTTTGGTGTGAAGAGCGATCAGACTGTAGACGAGGAACATCCCGACAAACAGAGACACAAAACTGAGGACGGAAAGGTTGAGCTGGTAGGAGCGGATCATGGTTTCGCCGCTTTCCTTCGCCTCGGAGGGCCGCTCCAGGGTAATGCCGGCAGGGAGCGACAAGCCGATGGATGCCAGGTCCGCATCCGTGACGCCGGGTCTCAGTATGAGATCGATGCGGTCCACTACTCCGAAATAGCCGGTGAATTCCTGAAAGGAGGCGATATCGGTCACGGCGATCTCCCCACCATCCACAAGGGCGAGCCCTTCAGAAGCGAGGGTGCCGAGGGAGTGGAAAGCCATCCTTTGCCGCAAGTGCTCGATGACCAGCGCTCCGCCTTTCTGGAGATTAAAGCGGCGAGCAAGCCTGTCTCCCACAAAAAAGGTAGCGGGCTTCGCCATCAGATCCGCCCAACCCATTGGGGACGAAGCGGAAGACGGGCTTACCTGCCAGGTGCGAAAGGGTCGATCCAGAACGGGGTCAATGCCGATGAGCATGAACACGGAGTCGGGTCGTTCTGCTGCTCTTGCATAGGTTGTCATGATGGGAGAAGCATGGAGGACGGCCGGGTTTTTCAGGAGCTCCGCAACAAGTGTCTCAGGAATGCGTCCTCCACTGGATATGACAGTCCAGTCGGACTTGCCCGCGATGCTTTCCATGCTGCGACTGAAGGAATGAACCGAGGCAGAGACGGCAAGACGGACGCTGGTGAAGACGGCGGCGCCGAGTCCAATCCCGAGAAGAACAGCCAGCACCTGCCGGAAGTGGAGGCGCATGTGACGAAAGGTGAACCAGATCCAAAGGCGAAAGACCAGAGCTATGGATGGCATTTGCTCTCTGCGAGGGCTCCGTCCTTGATGCGGAGCTCCATTGTAGCATAAGAGTCCGCCAGGGTGCTGTGGGTTGCAATGATGACCGTTCGGCCGAATTCCCGGTTCAACTGAGCCAGGAGATCGATCACGATTTGCCCGTTGGTGCTGTCGAGGTTCCCGGTTGGCTCGTCGGCAATGATGATCAGGGGCTCGTTAATGAGTGCCCTTGCGATGGCGGTACGCTGCATTTCGCCTCCGGAGAGCTCGGCGGGACGGTGATTCCTGCGGGACGAAAGATTCAACCAGGACAGGAGATCCATGGCTTTCCTGTCGACCGACTCTTTCCGATGGCCGGCCAGCAGGCCGGGAAGGGCCACATTTTCCAATACGGAGAGGGTCGGCAACAGGTTAAAGGATTGGAAGACCATGCCGATCACTTCCCGGCGATAGCGGGTAAGATCGTCTTCGGTGGCTTCGAGGAGATCGTGATCAGCGACCACGAGCCGGCCGGAGGTGGGGCGGTCGAGTCCTGCGAGGAGTGCCAATAGAGTGCTCTTCCCCGAACCGCTGTTTCCCTTGAGGGCGACCATCTCGCCCTCCGGGATATCCAGATCGATGCTGTCGACTCCGATCACCTGCGAGGCACCCAGCTCGTAAACCCGGGTCAAGCCACGGGCCGTTATGAGTGGTGCTTGAACTGAAGGTTTCAACATCGCATTGTTCTCCATTATTCACCTGACATCCGGGTAACTTCTCAATAAGCTCAGGTAATGACCATTTGGTAGGTCGGGATTCCAATCCCGACCTGCCTGTTGAGAAGGCAGCAGGCATCCCGGCAACTCCTCGATAAGTCGGGGCAATGACAGCCTTGCAGGTCGGGTTTCCATACCCGACACCCCGACTGTCGATCGGCAAGACCGAGCCGGTTGACTTCTCGAACCAGGATGACAGATCCATATCGTAGCACAAACGAGATGGAACGAGACACTCCTCCATCGAAAAAGCCGTTGCTTTCAAAGACACGCACAGGGTACTGTCTGTAAGGCGCCAAAAGGCCATTTTCTTGGGACGATATGGGGAAGGACCGCCATGGATCTAGAAGTCATTGACAGGATGGAGAAGGAGGAGCTTCACAGCTATCTTGAATTCCTCCTCTGGCATTACCGGGTCGTGGATGCCTTCTGGTTTCTATACACGGAAGAGCAATTTGGGATTTCTGCGGCGGAGAACCTGAACCAGAGGGTGTGGGGCAAGGTGGCGAAGATGGCCGCAAAAGACCTCATGAAGCGCTTCGAAATCGCAGAAAAGGGTCTTGCCGGTTTCGTACGGGCGCTACGCCTATTCCCATGGGCGATTCTGGTGGGATATGAAATCGAAGAGAAACCCGATGAGATCCTCCTTGCCGTTCCTCACTGTCCTGCCCAGGAAGGGCGGCTCAAGCACGGCCTGGGAGAATATCATTGCAAAGAGATGCATCGCGACGAATTCGAGAGCTTTGCTCGTGAGATCGATCCTGCCATCCGGGTGGAGTGCCTCTATGCGCCTCCTGACCCGCATCCCCGGGAGTTCTTCTGTAAATGGCGTTTCACTGTTGCTGAGTAGATCAGCGGTTTCGATGGATTTCGGCCTTCTCAAAAATATTTCATGCCCTCGGTCTCTGGTCGGGATCATCCAACACGATAAAGACCTCTCGATTCCAGGTGATGTCGGTGACTCAGCCGGGAATCCTGTTGTCAGGAACCTTGGGAGAGCAACAGCGTGCAATTCCTGACCCCAAAACAGCCTTCCATTGTCTCTACTGTTGAGGCTGACCACCATAAACCTCTGAGGACGGTTCCAGATAACATGAAATGCAGTCGGTGCACGAGTTGCGAGTCGGTCTTCTTACCCGACATTCCGCTGTCGGGATTGAAATTCCGACAGCGGACCGGTGCACTACTTGACCTGTATTTTGATCTCCTTCTTTCTCGCTTCCTCGGTTTTGGGGAGTGATATGGTCAGCACTCCCTTCTCAAACGTCGCTTCCGCCTTGTCCATCTGTACACTACTCGGAAGCCGGAAGGATCTCTGAAAGGATCCGTAGTAACGCTCTACACTGTGATACCTTTCACCGGTCTTTTCTTCCTCTTTCCGTTTCTCTCCCTTAATGGTCAATACATCTTCGGAAATACTCACGTCGATGTCGGAAGTGTCCAGACCGGGGAGATCAGCCTTCACCACAATACCCGTCTCTGTTTCTATGATATCGGCAGATGGCTGCCAGGCTTCAGCAAATGGCCGTGAAAGCCACGTTTCACCAAAAAACCGATCCCACAGTCTTTCCATTTCCCTTCGAAAAGGCTCCATTTCCTTCCTGAATGGTTTCCATGGCATCAAGTCCATATTCCATAACCTCCTTTCTTCGGTTCAGTTGCTCTCCCCAGGTGAGAAACAAAAATGGCTTCGGGATCGAGATATTGATAGCTTCTCAAGTAACTCCTCAATAAGTCCAGCTAACCACTGCTTTGCAGGTTGGGTTTCCATACCCCACACCCTGGCGCAAAGGCTGTCGGGATTGGAATCCCGACCTGCTCATTGAGAAAGTACCAATATTGATCTCCACACCCCACATCCTATTATATAAGTACTGAAGCGGGAGAGTGTAAAGAGTCCTTTACGGCGACTGTCACTGCGGAGCGTGAATAAGGAGGGTCATGCCTTCGATGCGGGAGAGGATGTCGGGGATTCGTTTCGATACGCCGGCGAGCTCAGCTCCGGGATGAAGGGATGTGACAGCTGCCTGGCCGACCACCCTGCTTGCCTCTCTCCCCAAAATATCCCTGGTCTTCACACTCCACATATTGTGAAAAACCACCAGTTCGCCTTTATGTTCGCCGACATAGAGCATGATATGTCCTTTGGCCCACAGGAGTGTGAAGAAAGGGATTCCCTCCCTGCGAATCACTTGGATCTTTTCACCGGGACTGTGCATTTTCAGGGGAACAAAGCGACCCCCTTCCATCGCCTGGTTGGACGAGTGCCTGGGAAGCCAGATGCCGAAAGGGGCGAAAAGGTCTTTGAGCATTGCCGAACAGTCTCTGTTCTGATGCAACCCTCCCCATCCATAAGGTTTTCCGATGAGTTCGTCGGCAATCGCGGCAACATTTGCCCGGGTGATCCTCATGGGTTTGCGAACAGCGCTCGAGTTCGTCAGCCATGCCTGTTTGAAGACGGCCCGGCGATCCGAGTTCGTATCGGCTACAAGGACATGGTACCCTCCCTGGTCTTCACCCAGGAGGGGAAATTGAGCTCCTATTGATGCCTTGAAAAGGAAGTGCCCTTCCGAATCAATCACGGGCAAATCGTCCTGGATGGGAGCAATGAACTCGGACTCTTCCCACTTCCGGACAAAGGCTTCATCAACCCGTGCCACGTCCCGTGCGGGAACCCATCCCGACGCGTAATGGGAATCCACGAACAGCCATGCCTTGTCACAGGTCAGGTGCGCCACCCAGACGGGAGTGTTGGCGGCCAGTGAGGATTTCTGGAAGTTGTCGAATGGGTACCCGGAACCGTTATCGTCCATTTCGGTGAAATGAGGCTTCTGAGTGGGTAAAACGCGCATATCCGCATGGTTGACCGTTATGCCCCTGAAACCTCCATTGGGATAGTCGTTCAAATGGGCGTTCGCTTCCATCTCATGGAACCATTGAAGGGTATGCTTCTTCCTGTTCTCTCCGTAGCCGGGGTTGCTCCGGTGCTGGATGAAGGTCAGAGCCAGAGTCACCCCGGTGCAGGCGGGAAGCTCCTGATGCCATGGGCTGAAAAAGCGCGACTGGTACTTTCCGTTCATCTCCAGTTGGGTGGAGTGACTCACCAGTTCCCGATGAGCCATTCCAGGCTTGAGGTAATGAGTCAGATCCTGGGGAAAAACGAGCAGGTCCCTGATGACCTCGGAATGGGAGCGGCAATGGCCCGACGTCAAGAAAAGAAGGAGGAAAGCCGCGCGAAAAAGGCTGGTTCGGGTCATTTCAAGGCCATTCTACTGTCAAAAAGCTGTTCATGAGGAATAAGAGATCAATAGATCCAGGTAAACCTGTGCTGCGAGAAGAACATCCTCAAACAGCACCGCTTCATCCGGTGCGTGTGCTTTTTCCAGTTCTCCCGGTCCGAGGAGAATGGGCTTCATTCCCGCCGCCCAGAGAATGTTGGCATCGGAGTGACTTGGAAACGCCCGGGGATTCCACGGGATCGAACGGGTGGTATAGATTTTTTTCAATATGTCTGCCATGGTCCCCTTTTGCGGAAGCTCATATCCTGTGTGGATGGTCTCAAAGCGAATGAAACCGTTGAAATCGGGTGTATCGTTCCTCATCCGGTCAAAGATTTCTTCGATCTCCAAAGTGATCTCTCCCATGGGTGCAGTCGGGGGGAGGTGGATATCGAGCCAGGCGTCGCAACGTTCAGGAACGGCAAAACCGGACTGGGAACTGGACAGCTCCCTGATGTTGAAAGTGATGTCCGACCGCTGGGTTTCAACGTACTGGCTCATGCTCAGCAGCAGGCGCAGCATGGTATCGATGGGGTTCTGGCCGAGATTGGCGAGGGATGCGTGTCTGCGTTTTCCACGGGTGGTGATGTGCACTTCGATATATCCATAGTCACTGAAACAGGGTTGTATACTGGTCGGTTCGCCGATTACGGCCCATGGAAAATGGTACTCCCGTGCGAGCTTTCTTGCTCCGTCCCCTTCCTCTTCTTCTCCGACGACCAGGGCCAGAGCGACGCGGGGAGGGACCGGGGCGTCGCGGCAGAACGCAATATAGGCTTCAATCATTGCGGCACAGCCTCCCTTCATGTCCGCAGCTCCCAAACCGACAATGAGATCATCGTGCTCTTCATGGCCGAAGTCTTCCAGATCGTAGGCCATGACAGTGTCCAGATGGCCGACCAGTGCCAATCGAATCTCGCCTCCAGGAGGCAGGATGAGGAGATTGTGCCGATTGCCCTCCACGTTCTGCTGGACGGGAGTGAGGCCATGTCGCTTCAGGTAAGCCTGCACGAAGCTCGTAATCTCTTCTTCCTTGCCGGAAGGGCTGTAAATATCGATCAGCCGGTGAAGCAACTGTCTGAGCCTTTGTGGTTCAATTGTGGGATTGAATGACTGCATGGGGCTGCCCGATTCCATTCTCAACTTCCGGAGTTCAACAATTGAAGCCCTGGTTTCTCGAAAGGTAGGTCGGGATTCCAATCCCGACAGCTTTTGCGCCGGGGTGTCGGGTATGGAAACCCGATCTACGGTGCAATCGCTGGACGGATTCATTGAGCAGCGACTTCAAGCCGGTCGGAGTGCCTCTTTGGGTTCTTTGCGCGCAGCTACTCTTCCCCCTCAAGCTTGTACCGAGACACCGATTTCCCATTGCTCCGTTTCTCCCGATATTGGCGCAAGTGCGGATCCAGATTGAGGGCAAGATAGATGTGTTGCTGGGGACTGCCGAATCCCATTTTGCGGAAGAAATGGAGTGCGGGAAGATTGTCCGCTTCC
>JAAYUJ010000640.1 GCA_012517775.1 Deltaproteobacteria bacterium | reverse complement strand
CTCCTCCCGGTGCGGATCACCTGTCAGGCGCTGGATCACAAAGTGGGGCGGGAGCAAAGAGAGGAATTCGCCCACAACGGCTGTATATTCATCCCGGGAGAGACATCGGTAAATCCCGTTTTCGTACCATTGGTGCAAAACTGTTCCTCGAACAACATAGAGAAGATGGATCTTGACCGCATGGACTTCCCGCGAAGCAAGATAGCGGGCTGTATCAAGCATCTCCTTTCGGCCCTCTCCGGGAAGACCCAGAATCACGTGCACGCAGATGGGCAGCCTGCGGAGACTTGTCCGTTCGACCGCATCATCGAAGGCCATCAGGTCATGCCCCCGCCGAATAAGGGCGAGGGTCCTCTCATTGGATGACTGAAGACCATATTCCAGCCATATGAGATACCGATTTGCAAGGTCGGCCAGATAATCGAGGGTTTCATCCGCAATGCAATCCGGGCGCGTCCCTATGCTCAGGCCTACCACGTCCGGTATTGCTAGAGCTTCCCCGTACAGGGCTTTGAGCAGATCCAGCGGGGCATAGGTATTGGTAAAAGACTGAAAATATGCAATGAATTTCCTGGCCTTGTACTTTTTGCCCAAAAATGACATGCCCTGTTCGATTTGCCGGGTGATGGACTGGGACCGGGCGGCCGCCCCCGTGCCGGATCCTCGGGCATTGCAATATATGCAGCCCCCGGTGCCTAACCGGCCGTCCCGGTTGGGGCAGGTCAACCCGGCATCAATGGTGATCTTTTGGACGCGGCAGCCGAAAAGCTCATGGAGGTATGTGCTGTATTTTCGGTAGAGATTCTCAGCCATCAGCCAGCTCATTTCCTGTCACAGGACAGGGAATCCAATCTGCCCCAGCACTTCGGGAAATGCTTGTATCGCAGGTTGGAAGGTGATACTTCTGTACTTCCTCCATAAGTCCAGGTGACCATAGCTTTGCAGGCCGGGTTTCCATACCCGACACACTGGCGCAATACCTGTCGGGATTGGAATCCCGACCGAGTCATTGAGAAATTACATTCCTCGAAGTTTTTCCACGAAAATGATATTTTAACACCATGTTCGGGCCCGTGGAAGGTCGTGCAGGGCCCAATGCTCGAATTTACCCGTAACAGGACCGGATATCATGGCCATGGAAAGTGATGTGATTGTTGTGGGAGCCGGACATGCGGGGTGTGAGGCCGCTCTCGCTTCCGCCCGCATGGGCTGTCGAACGCTCGTGTTTTCCATATATCTGGATACGGTTGCCCACATGCCCTGTTCTCCTTCGGTGGGAGGAATCGGCAAGGGACATCTTGTCAGGGAAATCGACGCCCTTGGGGGGGAGATGGCCAAGGTGAGCGATCTCACCGCGATTCAATTCCGGTGGCTGAACACGAAGAAAGGGCCTGCAGTTCGGGGTACCCGCACGCAGAACGATAAAGTGCGCTACCGAACCTTGATGAAGCACCGCCTTGAAACGCAGGAGAGACTGCTCCTCAAGCAGGCGCTCGTCGATTCGCTGGTGATCGAAGATGGTCGCGTGATCGGCGTGGTGGACCAGCTCGGGACCTTTTTCGGAGCCAAGGCAGTGGTCCTGGCCAATGGTACCTTTCTCCACGGCCTGGTTCACATCGGTACCAGACGAATCCCATCGGGGCGAGCCGGAGAGTTCCCTTCAGATGCCCTGGCGGATCAGCTCCAGAAACTCGGTTTCACACTCGGTCGTATGAAAACAGGAACGCCGGCACGGATTCTCCGAAGCAGCATCGACTTCAGCTGCTTCAGGGAACAGAAGGGAGATCCTCATCCGAGGCCTTTCTCCCTGGTTACTGAAGCGATCCCGCTCCCCCAGGTTTCATGCTTCATGGGAAGGACTCATCAGCGAACTCACGAGCTGATTCGAAGGAACATTCATCTTTCTCCCCTATACAACGGAACGATCCAGGGAGTTTCCGCCCGGTACTGTCCATCGCTGGAAGACAAGATCATGAAGTTCCCCCACAAAGAGTTTCATCACATCATCCTCGAACCGGAAGGGCTCGACACGGAGGAAATTTACGCAAGTGGAACCGGCAATTCCCTGCCTTACGAAGTGCAGCTTCAGATCGTACGGTCTATACCCGGTCTCGAAGAGGCGGAGGTGATGCGCCCTGCTTATGCCATCGAATATGATTTCGTTCAACCGACGCAGCTCCTACCAACCCTCGAAACAAAGCGTGTCCGGGGACTCTTTCTTGCCGGCCAGATCAATGGGACATCCGGGTACGAGGAAGCGGGTGCCCAGGGAATGCTGGCGGGTATCAACGCGGCCCTTCGGGTTCAGAAAAGGGAGCCTTTCATCCTGGACCGTTCGGAATCCTATATCGGTGTCATGGTAGACGATCTGATTACCAGGGGCACCAATGAACCGTACAGGATTTTCACGTCGCGTGCCGAGTATCGGCTCCTCCTCAGAGAAGACAATGCAGATATCAGGCTTTTGGAAAAGGGGTATGCACTCGGATTGCAGCCTTACTCCGCAGTAAAGGAGCTGCGGGAAAGGAGGGAGGCCATGGAGTCCGAGCTGAACCGTTTGAAGAGGACCCACGTGAATCCTTCTCCATTCCTGAACGATGCGTTAACAGCCAGGGGGTCGGCGGCTTTGGAGGAGCCTGCGTCTCTGGATAAGCTCTTGAAACGTCCAGAGCTGTCGTATGAGGACATCGAGTCATTGTTCCCTTCATCGCAATTCCTTTCCCCAAAGGTGCAACAGCAAGTCGAGGTGGAGTGCAAGTACGAGGGGTATCTCAGACGCCAGGAAGGGGAAGTGGCGAAGTACAAACAGTTGGAGAAGGTGACAATGCCCATGGATTTCCCTTACGCGGAGATCCCGGGACTTTCCAATGAAATCCGCCAGAAGTTGATGGAGATCAAGCCGGTATCTCTTGGACAGGCATCCAGAATTCCAGGGATTACTCCTGCCGCTATTTCGGTACTTATGGTCTATCTCAAGAGGTATTGATCATAGATATAATTGACTGATGAATAGATCTATCGTTATAATTCGAATATTTTTATAAGAGAGGATGTTCACGGTTCGATTGGTAACTCATGAGGCAACGGGCTGAATTGGACGGGAACGGTTCTGCCGGGAGGATCTGTTTTGTTTTGCACAGGGGCAGTACGGAGGAAATGATGGAGAAAGATTTTATCACGACGCTCAGAGAACACGGGCTGCAGGTGACATACCAGCGACTT
>JAAYUJ010000639.1 GCA_012517775.1 Deltaproteobacteria bacterium | reverse complement strand
TGGCCAGCGAAAAGTGAAAACCGGCGAAAAAAAGTTTCGGACCGGACCGGACAGCCCGGAAATTTGGTAATGGAGTTTACGAAAACTCAAACTATCCCCCCTGGCCCTGAGCCACTTGCCGGCGGGTGCGGGAATTGCTGACAACACGTGAAAGTGACGAAAATGCTCTCTTTCCTTCCTGGACCTGTCCGTGGTGTGCTTACCATCTCCTTGGTTGTGTTGAATACACTTCTGTGCATCCTTGCCATCTATATCGGCGCCAGTCTGAAACTCCTCCTGCCGGTTCGGGCCGTTCGTCGCGCCTTGTCCAGAATGCTCACGAAATCGGCGGAAATGTGGATCATTGTGAACAATGGACTGTTCCGTTTGATGCATGTGATTGACTGGAACATCACGGGGCTTGATGGTCTTCATCGAGACCGATGGTACTTGATTTGCTGCAATCACCAGTCAGGCGTTGACATCCCGGTGCTTCAGAATACGTTTCACGGGCGCATTCCATTTATCCGGTTTTTCATCAAACAGGAGCTATTCTGGTTTCCTTTGCTGGGCCTTGCCTGGTGGGCACTGGACTATCCCTTTGTGAAGCGGTATCCCCCGGAGTACCTGGAGAAGCATCCCGAAAAGCGAGGAGTGGACCTGCTGACGACACGCAGGGCATGCCTGCGGTTTCAGGAGATGCCGACATCCATCTTGAGCTTCGTTGAGGGCACCCGATTCACACCCGCGAAACATCAGAAGCAGGCTTCCCCCTATCCGCATCTGTTACGGCCCAAGGCGGGGGGGATTGCCCTGGCAATTGCTTCGATGGGCAGGATGTTTTCCTCCCTGCTCGACGTCACGATTGTCTACCCGGACGGTCAGCCAGGATTGTGGGGCATGATGTGCGGGCGTTTACGGCGCGTAGTCGTTCACGTTCGGCAGCGAAACATTCCCGGCGAACTCCTGGATGGTGACTATGCAGCTGATCCCCGGTTCAGAATGCGATTTCAGGAGTGGCTTCATGAGCTCTGGCGTGAGAAAGACAGGTTCATTGACGAATGTCTCCTGCAAGGAGGAAGTCGATGATAACGCGATACCATCCATGCGGATATCCCATAAATTGTCCTGAAGGCGATGAAAAGAGTGGGGCGGGTGAGGAGTATTTCGACGGTCATCACCCCGAAAGGGGCTTGACTGTCTGTCCCGCTTGCGGTGAAGTGTTGAGGATTGAAGACTTGCAGGACTACTGGGATGATTTGGAGTTTGAGGTGCATTGATGGACTTCAGAGTCATACCTTTCCATACGAATGGACCAATTGGGATGATCAGGTTGAAAGAGATTGAATGAGCTTGCCTGGACACGGGTGTTTTCCAGCTGAAATCATCGTTTACAAGAAGGACCCAGTCCAACGCATGGAGTTCTATAAAACCATCCCACCTTCATCTTCTTAATCCAGGGTTGGCCTCTCTGGAAAAAAACACTAACAGATCCACGGCCTTGTGCCGTTATTAAGTGGGAGAGGGGAACATTTTTCCTATCGGTCCAGTTCTCTTTCCATTGTGGGTATGTCCTCCTAGTCTTTTGCGCCTTCTCTGTTCATGAGTTATTGGCCTGATGGAAAGAGCCCGGCCGGGATTCTTTTATTGAAATCTTCCAATCAAGCCAGGCGAGGCTGGAAAATCCTGTGTCCCGGGATGCCATGAATCTGCCATGAGTGTGACCGATGGAGATGAGCAATTCAGAGAAGAAAGTCGTTATCCCGAACCTGAGAATTCCACAACCACTGGCGGAACTGTCTCTCGATACCAGACTCTTAGGGCAGGCGGTTATCGAGCTCAATATCGCCAGGAAGAATTCCTCTATCTATCCGGAAGGCCATGTGCAGCTCGCACACAGCATCGATCGCGCCTATCAGGTGCTCAAGAGGCTGCTGGAGACCATGCCGTCGGTGACCCTTGGAGTGGCCAAGGATTGCCTGTTCATTGGGGACAACTATCTGGATCGGAAGAACCCTGTCTTCAAAGACTTCTCCCTTGCCCTCTACAGCAGGGATATCGCGGCGATCACCTTCAAGAGAGGGCTTCTGAGAGACGATATTCTGCAAATGTGCCGTGTTCTCACCCTTGACACCGATGCGATCAGGGAAGCAGGGGGGATTGACGCAGTCATGGGTGGGAATTCCAGCGAGCAAATCCAGGTCCAGGCTCTTGATTATACGCGCCTGCACTTTACGGAAGAGGAAGAGATCTTTTCAGGCAAAGGGGGAGAAAAGCCGGAGCTTGGTACTCATATCTGGCGATCTTTCGTGACTCATCTTATCTCCAATGAACTGGATTCCGGCGGTCAACTCGAATACCTTGCGGACAAGCACAAGGTAAACCCCTCCCAGATTGCGGAGCTGCTCAATAGCGGCATTCTGGATCTCAAGTTCGCCATAGAGAGTTACGAGAACACCATCGCAAAATACCTCCGGGAAACAACCGGCGATCAGCCCTTGGAAAAGCTGATTTCTCTCCTTCGCGACCTCAATCCCACTCTCAGGAGTCAGTTCCTTTCCGTGACCTTTGATCATACGGCGGGAAAAGGTGAAGAAGGGCTGCTCTGCGCGTTCCCCGGCGATGTAGTCGTTGAAATCCTCCAGCAGGCGAATGATGAGGGCAAGGAGATCTCGCCCACTCTGATCGCCCTCCTTGAGAAAATATCCTATTGCGAGACTTTCCAAGCCGAGAAGTCTCAAAGCCGGAGTGCAGGAGCACCGCGCGCAAGTTCTGTCGGATCGCTGTCGCGGGAGCAGATGAAGCAGTTGTTTCATCGAGAGACTTATGAAGCCTATGTGGACTCAGAGTACAATGCTCTACTGAAGGGACTGATCTCGTCGGGGCATGTATCGACCGCACCGGAGGTTGGCATTCCACGCAGCAACATGGAATGCGGGGATCTTCGGATTGCTGAGCATTCTGCGTCATCCTGCGAAGATGTATCGGACAAGTATCTGAGATCGATTGAGGAACGCGAGCTTGAAGTGCGACTGGGCAGGATGATCCTCGCTCTGATGGACAAGCCCATGGATCTGGATGATTACCGTGGCTTTTCAGAAAGGATCATCGCAAGCGTTCCAGAGCTCCTCATGATGGGTGAGATCGACCTCTGTCATGAAATCCTGGAGATGTTCAGAAGGCATGCCGTGGAGAAGCCGGAATCCATTCAGGGCGTAGCGGGTAAGTGCCTCCTGTCCTTCAATTCCTCCCGTGTGGCAGCTGCGGCGGCAGCAGCCCTGGAGCACTGTTCCGCAGACTCCCTGGAAAGGGCCGTATCCTTTGTGACTCAGCTGGGTTCCCAATGTATTCCAAAGTTCATCGAGCTCTACGCCTGGGAGGAGTATCCGAGCAAGAAGACTGCTCTGCTCAACGCGCTGGTGGGCTTTGGCCAGGAAGTCCTCGAAGAGGCTTGTGATTGCCTGGAGGGAGCTCCCGTCTATATGGTGCGCAATCTCCTGCTGCTGATCCAAAAGATCGGGGGCGGGCAATCCCTGGCCCATGTTCGGGCTCTGTTGACCCACGAAAGCGCCGCTGTGCGGATGGATGCCCTCGTCACGCTGCTGGAGCTGAAAGACCCCGATGTTGCTCTCTACCTTCGCCGCGCTCTGATGGCCATTGAGATCAAAGAGTCACTTCATGCAATCTTTCTTGCGGGTTTCTATCAGGTTTTCGATGTCGTGGAAGAGCTTTCGAAAATGATCCGGTTATTGCCCGTTTCAAGAAAGACCTTCAAGAGAAACGAAGAGCTCATCAGGTCCCTGGGAAACATTGGAGATGTGCGAGCTATACCGCGACTGGTGAGACTTGCGAAGACATCACTGTCATTACGCCCTCGACTCCTCCGTCGGATGAGGCTGACCCTCTTTGAATCCCTCTCCAAATACCCGAGAGAAAGCATTGAGGAACTCCTGCGGATAGGCGCACAGTCCGGTGATATTCGGATTCTGAGAATCTGTGAAAGACTGGCTCGAGAAGAAAGCGAAATTGCCCGGAGTCGAAATCGCGTTGAACGGGAAGAGCTTTCTGATTCAATGGTCTTCACTCCGTAGGACGCCGGGAAGCGGGAAGGGAGTGTATCAGCGGGTGTCGAGGAACGATGGCTTGGTCTGGTGAGATTCCACTGACTCATCGAGCAGTCTGAGGATGTATCATGAAGGATTCGGTTTTTCAGAAGAGTGTTATCAATATCATTTCGCAATTGACTGCCGCCATAACAAACCTTCGTCTTTACCTGCA
>JAAYUJ010000638.1 GCA_012517775.1 Deltaproteobacteria bacterium | reverse complement strand
GCCGTCTTTTGCATTCCGCCTCCTCTCATTGCTCGCTCATCATGTCTTCAGGATTTTCAAATACAGGACTGTTCAGGTAGAACGAGACCGCCGTGTCACCGTAAACTCGCTCTTTGATTCTCAACCAGGGTCCGCACGCGGATGGAAGAATCTCTTTCACATGATGTTCTGCAACCGCCGTGGCAAAGTTTCGGGCAACCTTGTGCAATTGTGGCAGAAGCTTTTCCAGGTCTCCTTTTCCGTAGGGAGGGTCCATGAAAATGAGCTCAAAAACAATACGTTCAGCCTCAAGCTTCGATAAGGCATGTTCAGCCGAAGAGTGAATCACCCGTGCTCTGCCTTCGGCCCCGCAGAGACTGATATTGGTATGGAGAAGCCGCACCGCAGTCGCATCCCGATCCACAAAGACCGCCCTGTCCGCACCGCGACTGATGGCCTCCAGTCCCAGCGCTCCAGTACCTGCAAACAGGTCCAGGACGGTGGCTCCTGGGACTTCGGCTGCAATGATGTTGAATACGGCCTCCCGAACGCGGTCCGTGGTCGGTCTTATCCTGAGTCCCCTGGGAGAATGGAGCCGCCTTCCCCGAAACTCTCCAGCCACGATGCGCATCTATCTCACTCGGTAAGACCTCAAATAAGGCTGCGGGCGCGAAGCAATTCAGCAATCTGGACGGCGTTTGTTGCAGCCCCTTTTCGGATGTTGTCCGCCACAACCCACATGGCCAAACCGTTCTTGACGGAAGGGTCTTTTCTGATCCGACCCACAAAGGTATCATCCGTGCCGGCAACATCAATCGGTACCGGATATCGGGAATTCTGCGGATCATCGACGACGCGCACACCGGGAGCATCGGAGAGAAGTGCCCTCACCCGGTCAACGTCTATGGGCTTCTCCGTCTCGATGTTCAGCGACTCGGAGTGACCGAAATACACGGGCACCCGGACGGTGGTGGCACAAACAGCCATCTCCGGATCACCGAATATTTTCCGGGTCTCATTGACCATTTTCATCTCTTCTTCGGTGAAGCCGTTTTCCAGAAAAGCACCAATGTGGGGAAAACAGTTGAACGCAATCTGGTGAGGGTAAACTTCCCTCCGGACTGCATCCCCATTCACGGTGCTGATCACCTGGAGGCGTAATTCCTCGATGGCGCGCTTTCCTGTTCCGGAAACCGCCTGGAAAGTGGTCACCACGATCCGTTTGATTCGAGCGGCGTCGTGAATCGGTTTGAGGGCAACCACCATCTGGATTGTGGAGCAATTGGGATTGGCGATGATTCCCGGCTGGACGGTGACGGCATCAGGATTCACTTCCGGCACGATCAGGGGGATTTCCGGATCCATTCTGAAGGCACTGGAATTGTCGATGACGATACAGCCCTTTTCGGCGGCAATGGGCGCAAACTTGCGGCTGACCGATCCTCCCGCGGAAAAAAGAGCCAGCTGCACCCCATCGAAGGAGTCCTCCTTCAACTCCTGAACAGGGAAAGACTCTCCCCTGAAGACGAGGGACTTGCCCAGAGAGCGTGCCGATGC
>JAAYUJ010000637.1 GCA_012517775.1 Deltaproteobacteria bacterium | reverse complement strand
TCTGAAGACGATCTGGCAAAATGATTCCTGAAGCCCTGTAAGGGCGGACAGGATTCCATGAAAGGGGGAGCATGAGCTCCCCCTTTTTTGTTAAGGAATCATCCCAGGCGACAACCGGCATTGGGATGGGAAGTGTTGTGTTTCAAGACCTTCCATTCCCTTCTCAGAGTACGTTTGTGCTCAGATACAGCACAACCGATGTGTCGCAATGCGCTTATCCCGACCTATCCAAAGGCGAATTACAAATATTCTCGAATACTCCAATATTTCACTATGGCTTTCATATAGTTAAGGGCTAAACACTAGGGGGTGATGATTACAAGTGACTGATATATTAGCAGATATTTATATTTTTGTTTATGGACTTCAGGATCAATACCGAGAAAGGAAGTGATGTCTTTCACAATAGACCGCTTGCATCGTACCAGGAGTGATGTGTTTGAGAAACTTCGGTCTTTCTCCACCGGTGGCTGACATTGCTGACGTCAGGTTGTTCCCTCGTTCCGAATCATGTTGCTGAAAAGGAGAAATAGATGCTTGGAGGACTGACACTCAGAAGTAAGCTCTTGTTGATCGGCCTTCTGATCACTTTGATTCCATTGCTGGTCATCTGCACCGTGGTGGTCAGTCAGAACAAGACCGTACTGGAGATTTCCAAAAGCGAATCAGAGCGTCTTGCCGACGCAGACATGGATCATATTGCCGATTCGGTCTATAACCTGTTGGAAACTCATGAAGAGGCAAACCAGAGGCTTCTGCAAAGATCCATCAATGTCGCTTACGATCAGGCAACCTCCCATGGCGGTTTCACATTCAGCGAAGAACGGGTGACGTGGAAAGCGGTCAATCAGATCACGAACAGTCCAACTGAAATCGAGTTGTCGAAAATGTACCTCGGAGAATCCTGGTTCGGGCAGGTCACGGATACGAAGGCCAAGGTCCCGCTGGTCGATGATGTGAATACCCTTATGGGAGTCACTTGCACTGTCTTTCAACGGATGAACGAGAATGGGGACATGCTCCGCATTGCCACCAATATTGTCAAGTCGGACGGAACGCGCGCGGTCGGCACTTATATACCGAGCATCGAGCGGGACGGCACGATGAGTCCGATCATTACTCGCATATTGAAGGGAGAACCGTATCTGGGAAGAGCCCTGGTCGTAGGAAGCTGGTATACGGCAATCTACAAGCCGATCTACGATTCGAGCAAGCGCGTGGCAGGAATGCTGTACGTCGGGATTCCCCAGGAAGGAGTGAAGTCCATTCGAAAGACGATCATGGACATCAAGGTCATCAAGACGGGCTACGTGTTCATTCTTGACAGCAAAGGGCAATACGTCATTTCACAGGGTGGCAGGCGTGACGGCCAGGACATCTCGACCGTCAGGGACCCTTCGGGGAACCTTGTCGTTCAGGAGATCTGCAGGAAGGCGCTGGCTCTGAAAGGAAACGAAAAGGTTCAATACGTGTATTCCTGGAAGGATGACACCGGTTCCGACCATCGAACGAAAATGGCAAAACTGCTCTATTTTAAGCCATGGGATTGGGTCATCGGCGTAGGGGTCTATGTGGATGAGTTCACGGAGACCTCGGACCGAATAGGGAATCTGGGCAAGCGCGGCAACACCATTCTACTCGTCGTTCTTGCCGGATCGGTTGTAGCCGCGATTGTGATCTGGATGTTGGTGTCATCCAGCATCGCAAAACCGGTGGACCGGATCATCAGGGACTTGATGGACAGCGCCGGTCGAGTGTCGAGCGCATCTGAGCAGATCACTTCCGCAAGTCAGACGCTGGCTGAGGGAACTTCCCAGCAAGCTGCTTCCATCGAGGAAACGTCATCCTCCATGGAAGAGATGTCCTCCATGACAAAGCAGAACGCATCCAACGCAAAACAGGCGAATGTGATCATGAAGGATGTCCTCGAAATCACCACCCGTGCGGACGATTCGATGGTGCATCTGACAGGTTCGATGGATGAGATCTCCAAAGCCAGTGAGCAGACCCGGAAAATCATCAAAACCATCGATGAAATCGCCTTCCAGACGAACCTGCTGGCTCTCAACGCCGCTGTGGAGGCCGCAAGGGCAGGTGAGGCAGGAGCCGGATTCGCGGTCGTTGCCGATGAAGTGCGCAATCTGGCCATGCGTGCTGCTGACGCTGCCAGGAATACCGCCACCCTCATTGATGATACCGTCAGGAAAGTGAAGGGTGGGTCGGAATTGGTCGGAAGAACGAGTGAAGGCTTTGCCGCCGTGACTTCAGGCCTGTCCAAAATGGACAAGCTGGTGGCAGAGATTGCAGCGGCTTCGGAAGAGCAGGCTGCAGGGATCGAGCAGGTCAACAGGGCAGTCACGGAGATGGACAAGGTGGTGCAGCACAATGCAGCCAATGCGGAGAAATCTGCTTCCGCATCTCACGAGATGAATACCCAGGCTGTTCACATGGCAAACATTGTTGCTCAATTGACCTGTGTAGTCAGAGGAAACAAGGGTGTTCCACAGGGTGCGGGATTCATTACCCCTGGGCAGGCAAACAGGGGCGATGAGGGCTCTCGACCGAGTCTGCCTTTATATGGCCGGCAAAAGAGAAATGGGAATGGGAAAGAGTCGGTGACAATGCCGTCCATCATGGCAAACCTGAAAAAGAAAATTGTTCACGTTGACGGAACCCCTTTGGGCGCCAGGAATTCGAGCGACGCTGAGAACATCCATGTGGAAGATTGACTCCACGGTTGATCTGTGTAAAAAAGATTTCATGACAAAGATACTTTTCAGATGTTTCCTCGTTTTTTCCTGCATCGTTGCGGCAGCGCCGCGGTACGTGCATGGGGAGAATGTCTCGGGAAAGTGGGAGACATCGTGTTTCTTCAACAGGATGCTTTTGGATGTCATCAATGAAGGCGATTCCCTGCGGGGAGTGCTTTATCTCCATCCCTTTGCCGGGGAGGTGAGCACTTACCACTTCACCGGATCGATATCCGAAGGCAATGTGGAAGCGAGGCATCACAGCGGGCATGCATTTCAGGGAAGGGTGGAGAGGAACATCGTGGAGGGAACCCTTACAACCCGGACAGGCATGAGAATCCCCCTTTATCTCGATGACCTGCGCCGGGTCCCTTGATCTCCACTCTCGCAGGAGAGCGGGCTGAACCAAATGCCTTCATTCTCTCCAGCGCTTGATGTCCTGCCCGTGAGTCACAGCAGTCCGCTGAGTTGATACTCCAACTGATTGTGCGGAAGAGAGCCTACGATGCGATTGACCTGTCGGCCGTTTTTGTAGAGGAGAAGAGTGGGCAGGCTCAGGACATCGTGACGTGAGGCGGTTGCCTGATTGTTGTCCGTCTGGATGCGGACGAATTTGATTTTGCCGGCATACTTCCCTGCGAGGTCGTTGATCACTGGCATGAGTGTGCGGCAGTATCCACACCAGGAAGCCCAGAAAAATACCAGCACCGAACCGGGAAAGTCGATGACCTCTTTATCAAAGTCTCGGTCGGTTACATCCACGGGGTGGGGAGAATATACCGCGGACACCGAGATTGAGGCATGACATCGTCCGCATCGAGGTGCGTCATTCAGACGTGCCCTTGGTACGCGGTTCCTGGCACCGCACTTTTCACATGGAACAATGATGAAATCCTCATTCATTTTTCCATAACCTCATCCCCCAGAACGACAACAAATATAATCGCTCCCGCAGTTATTCGCCAGGTTGGGTCTTTGGCGTTTTTCGCAGAATGATGCGCAGCAGTATCAGAGCGTCCTCAAAGGTCCTGTGATACGAGGTCGGTGAGATCTCTTTCCCGCAGGACGCTTCGCTTCCACCTGTCCAGAGCGGGCACTACATAAGGCAGGAGTCTCATGGAATAGTACGGGGGGAAAAACGGTAGACCGATCAGGTCCCCAAAAACCGCCAGGATGAAAAGCCCTTCAAGATACCCCTTCTCTTTCCGGATTTCGACAACCAGTTCATGCACTGTCATCCCGTAAAGGAATTCCTTCAGAGGTTTTTCGCAATTCGCGAACCTTCCGCGAATGGATTGCAGCCATTTTCTCAAATCGACCATAGCCTGACCTCTCCTGTTGTTTTTTAACTTACCACATGATCGCCGCTTTTGGATGCTGGATTCCTGTCATGCTGCCGGGCTTTTTCAGGTACGGTGCCTCCATTGACCGTGTATCACGATTGATATGTCCCATTATACTCACCAGATTTCGGCAACCCGGAGCTTTTTCCTTTCCGGGATTGGATTCGTATCAGGCATGTTGGCACTGTCGTTTCCTCGATTTTCCTGATATTAAATCCCTGGTATGCGTTTGCAGTCTGGCTGACCGACAATGAAGAGCGCATGGAAACGCCGGTGAACACATGAGTGTGCATTCATTTGCCTTCGTGCTCTTCGTGCTTTTCCTTGTTCCAACTGGAGAGAGATCATGGCAGGAAACCTCTGCGACAGCATTGTCCTCGGAAAAGGCAGGAAAGAAATCACACTGGAACCCGGGATGGCCAACCGCCACGGGCTTATTGCCGGAGCCACGGGAACGGGAAAGACGGTTTCCCTGCGGGTGATGGCCGAACATTTCAGCCGTTTTGGAGTCCCCGTGTTCATGGCGGATGTAAAGGGGGATTTGTCGGGAATTGCCTGTCCGGGAGGAGATCACCCGAAGGTCAAGGAGCGGGTTGAGATGCTTGGTCTTCAGAACTTCCAATTCAAAGGTTATCCAGTGGTTTTCTGGGATGTTTTCGGAGAGCAGGGACATCCTGTTCGAACCACAGTGTCTGAAATGGGACCCCTTCTCCTTTCGCGACTCCTCAACCTGAACGATACTCAGAGCGGTGTTCTGAGTATCATCTTCAAGATTGCCGACGATTACGGTCTGTTGCTCCTGGATCTGAAAGACCTCAGGGCCATTGTGCAGTATGTGGGTGAGAATGCAGTCCAATTCAGAACCGAATACGGAAACATCTCCGTTGCAAGCACCGGCGCCATCCAGCGCAGTCTTCTGCGTCTTGAGGAACAGGGAGGGGAGTTCCTCTTCGGGGAACCTGCCCTGAACCTGGACGATCTCATGCAGACGGATGAACAGGGCAGCGGTATCATCAATATTCTTGCAGCAGAACGTCTCATGCAATCACCGAAACTCTACGCAACCTTTCTGCTGTGGCTGCTCTCAGAATTATTCGAACAGATGCCCGAAGTGGGTGACCCGCCCAAACCCAAACTTGTTTTCTTCTTCGATGAGGCCCATCTACTTTTTGATGACACCCCTCGCGCTCTTCTCGAGAAAATCGAGGTCGTTGTGCGCCTTATCCGATCCAAGGGTGTTGGGGTCTACTTCGT
>JAAYUJ010000636.1 GCA_012517775.1 Deltaproteobacteria bacterium | reverse complement strand
GCAGAATAGGCGGGATGGGAGCCGCCGTTCGGATGGCTGGTGTAGAAAAGGATCGGCGAAGAGAGGGTTCGGTCGATGGACAGGATTCCCTGCGTAGGCGAAGCCGCCCCGGATTTCAAGGCTGCGGCGCTTCATTGTGGCAGGCAGGTCGAAATCACGCTCTCGGGCTTTCGAGGGCAATGGGTTGTGCTGATCTTCATCCCTGGGGACTTCACCTGCGTGTGCCCGACGGAGCTCGCCGCCGCGGCCGTGAAGTACCCCGCATTCCGGGAACTCGGCTCAGAGGTGCTGGCGGTGAGCACCGACACCCTGGAGGCCCACCGGGACTTCCAGGAAAAGGAGCTTTCCCGCTTCGTAAGTGGGGGGGCGCGATTCCCCCTTGTCTCGGACCCATCGGGCACCGTCGGCTCCCTTTACGGCCTATACGATGCCAGGCGGAAGACCGAGCGGCGGGGACATTTCCTTATCGACCCCGACGGGATCATCCAGTCCATTGAGGTTTTGGCCGCTCCGCTGGGCCGGAACATGGCGGAGATCCTGCGCCAGTTGCGGGCCCTGCGAGAGCACAGGGCGACCGGGCGCATGACGCCCTGCGGCTGGGAGCCTGGCAAGCCGACCCTGAAGGCCGTGGACGAAGCAGGAGAAAGGATCCCGCCATGGGAGAACTGGAAACCACGCGAGGCGTTCTGAGGTCCGCCCGCTCAGGATGAAGCTCATCAGCGCCAGGGCAGCTGGACCAACGGCGACGATGTCTTTTTCGCCTTTCGTCTGATTCGCGCACCGGGCTGTCTCTATCGACGGTGGCGCAGATCTTGATCCTCAGTCCAGCCATTGCGGCGTGCACGACGGCGTTTCCTTGTGCGTTTGACATCGGGTCCTCTCGCAGCCTGGCGCAATGGTTTCCCCCCCGCGCCTCTATCGCCTCCGAATCACGACTTGCATGACCTGCAATGTTCGGTCCGCGATGCTGGTTGACAATCGCCGCGTGTATCCTCTCCTCCAAGCCGTGCCGGAAAAACGTGACCTTTCGATAAGCCCATGTATTAATCGCTTTGCAGGTGGGGTTTCCATACACGACACCCTGCCGCAAAAGAAGGCCGGGAGGTCGCTAACGGCTCGTTCTATGAGTTGGAGAAGTGCTAGGGCTGCGACCGAAATTTTTTGCCCGAACGCCCCATTCTGATTCGTTATGCAATGCCATGCCTGTCCTCATGTCAAAGGGACCGCAAAGCCCTCCATCGATACAGCAGTCCCCGTTGCCATTGTCGAGGCGTACGCAGATTGCTCCTTTGGAGCGAATCCCCATTCGTCGTAATCTCCTGATGAACGCGGGCCAACGAAACGAATGCCTGTGGAGGCAAGGCAGACAGTCATTGCATTTTTAAAATGATAGAGTCGATGTCTGCAATTCCACCATGCGCAGAATTGAGCGCTTCTTTCCGTGCGAACTCGGAATGCTTTCGACGAAAAATGAGTGATTTCATGGGTGGTCATGAGCGGCGCAACGCTGATCCAACGTTTGGTGAAAGCCGGGATCTGGGATCAACCGCGATCCAGTGACATTTCATGAAAGGATAGAAGCCTCAGACCGAATCAAGGACAGAGAAAGTCGCCTGGTCGGCCCGCATCGTGCCTGTCCAACCAGGTATTCGCCTCTTTCGCTCTTTCGCGGAATGCCTTCAGGACCCAACCCTGCTGGTGAACATAATCGGTGGGAGGTGCATCGACGGCTCCCCGGACTGCATTCAGGAGATCCCGATCCACCTTCGTTCTTTCCGCCCACATCATGATTTGCCGATACGGGTTTCGGGCGTCACACCCTTGGCGGACAGCATGGGCAATGGCCATCGTGAACAGGGCGTTAGCCTGCTGACAGACCGGGTGGGGATGGGTGATCGCCGCCTCCTGTCGTGCCCACTCGGCAACCGACTCCCGGTCATGTTTGTCTCCGAAAATACCCAGCGGGCTGTGATTCGCATCATCGCGCCGTTGTCCTGGCTGTCCGGATTGGGACGACCTCGGAGACCGGCGGCGACGGTCATACCGCAATCGAATGGACGGGAGCCCAGCCAGAAGATGTTCGTTTTCCTGGCTTCCTCGGGATCGTACCATCCCTGATCCGCCGGCATCCGGGCCAGCAAAAGTGCCATCTCGGAATCGTCCTTTGGTTGGCCTGTAATCGTGTTCCAAGTGCCCCCGTCGGCAAGTTTACGGACGCCTTTCGCGTATTCCCGCCGGATGTCATCCGGAGCCCGAAACTCGACCAGACTGCCAAGAGAGTCTTCGGCAAGCTGGCCAAGCAGACACCCCTGGGCGCGGGAGAGTGTTTCCATACGCAGATGCCTTTGATCCATGATTATCCCGATTATCCGTCTTCTGCCTGTTAGCAACGGGGTGAAAATGTCGCAAAGGCAATGTTTTGAAAATGCATGCAAGGTTGCCGCTGATTCGCCAACATGAGCTTCGAGTTCCAGAGCGGTGACGGCACACCGGTCAGGGGAAGCACAACCTGGTTTCATGT
>JAAYUJ010000635.1 GCA_012517775.1 Deltaproteobacteria bacterium | reverse complement strand
CGTTTTCTCCTCCAGTTCTATCAGCCCCTTGTGATCATTCTCATTGGGGCCGGTATCATCACGGGTCTTGTGGCGGAATGGTCGGATGCCGGTGTCATCCTGGCAGTGGTCCTCGTCAACGCCGTCATCGGCTTTATCCAGGAATCCAGGGCTGTGCAAGCTATTGAAGCCCTGGCACGATCCATGACTACATCCACTACAGTGCTGAGGAGCGGTGAGGTCCGAAGTGTATCCTCGGCGGAGCTCGTGCCCGGCGACATCGTTCTGCTGCAATCGGGAGACAGGGTCCCGGCCGATCTGAGACTTTTTCAGCTTCGTGAGTTGCGCATCGATGAATCGGTGTTGACCGGCGAGTCCATTCCAGTTGAAAAGGGCCTCGATGCGCAGGAGCACGACGCGGTACTTGCGGAACGGCGAAACATGGCCTATGCATCGACCCTCGTGACATTCGGGCAGGGAAGAGGGATCGTTGTGGCAACGGGGAGCCGCACTGAAATGGGGCGCATCTCCCACCTGATCTCTGCCGTCCAAACCATCGAAACCCCTCTGACCCGGCGCATTGCGCATTTCAGCCACATTCTCCTCTTTGCGATACTTGCCCTGGGTTTGCTCACTTTCGGAGCAGGGCTTCTTCACGGAGAAAGCGTCATCGACATGTTCATGGCGGCGGTGGCTTTGACGGTCGGATCCATACCGGAAGGACTTCCTGCCGCAGTAACCATTATCCTGGCTGTCGGTGTTTCCAAGATGGCCAGGCGGAAGGCCATCATCCGCCGCCTTCCCGCTGTGGAAACCCTCGGAAGCACCACCGTCATCTGTTCGGACAAGACCGGAACCCTTACGGAAAACCAGATGACAGTCACGGAAATCATGGCGGGTGGGAGACTGTATCATGTTTCGGGTTCAGGTTATGAGCCTGTCGGGACGATCAGCATCGACGACGGGACCATGGACCCGACCGCTTCACCCGCCCTCATGGAGTGTCTGCGGGCAGGGCTCCTGTGCAATGATTCCAGATTGGTTTTCAATGGCGGCCGCTGGTCGGTGGAAGGAGATCCTACGGAGGGGGCCCTCCTTGTCTCCGCCAGAAAGGCCGGCCTGACGGAAGACAAGGAAAACGCATCATTTCCACGCCTGGATTCACTCCCTTTCGAGTCGGAGCATCAATACATGGCAACACTTCACTTTTCTGGAACGACTGAGCGCTCGCTTTTCTATGTAAAAGGGTCTCTTGAATCCATTCTCGTCCGCTGTGATGTCTCCCTCGATATGTCGGGAGGCACCGTTCCCCTTGATGGTGAAAGGTTGCGCACGGATGCTGAGATGATGGCCAAGAGAGGTCTTCGTGTTCTCGCTTTTGCTGTGGGCAAACCGGTAAAGGGCAGGAGCATCGTCACACACGAGGATCTGGCGTCCGGACTCATCTTCATTGGTTTCCAGGGAATGATCGACCCACCCCGGGAGGAGGCGGTCCAGGCTGTGCGCGCCTGTCAGAAAGCCGGGATTCAGGTGAAGATGATCACTGGAGACCACGCTCTCACAGCCTCCGCCATTGCCCAGAAAATCGGCCTGTATCTGAACCCTGGAACCTGCCGCCCCGATTGTCAGGTTCTCACGGGAAAAGACCTTGCCGAGCTGCCGGACATCAAACTGGCAGAGACAGTGCAGGATACGGAAGTGTTCGCGAGGGTATCGCCCGAGCAGAAGCTCAGGCTGGTGAGAGCCCTCCAGTCCAGGGGGGAAATCGTGGCCATGACGGGCGACGGGGTGAACGACGCCCCTGCGCTCAAGCAGGCGGATATCGGTGTTGCCATGGGTATCACGGGAACAGAGGTTGCCAAGGAATCAGCCGACATGGTTCTCACCGATGACAACTTCGCCTCCATCGAAGCCGCTGTGGAAGAGGGACGGTGTGTGTTCGACAACCTGGTCAAGTTCATCGTCTGGGCTCTTCCGACCAACCTGGGGCAGGGACTGGTGATCCTGAGCGCTGTGCTTGCAGGCCTTCCCCTTCCAATCCTCCCCGTTCAAAGCCTCTGGATCAACATGACGACTGCGGGGTCTCTCGGTCTCATGCTCGCTTTCGAACATAAGGAATACGGTATCATGGAGCGTCCTCCACGCAATCCGCAGAGTCCCATCCTTTCAAGAGACCTTCTTTCCCGGGTGATGCTCGTCGGGTTTCTGCTTCTCTGTGCGGCATTTGGGCTTTTTGAGTGGGAGGAGCTCTCGGGTGCCTCCCATGCCCAAGCCCGCACCGTGGCCGTCAATGTGTTTGCCGTAATCTCCACTCTTTACCTGCTCAACTGCCGCTCCCTCAAGGACTCTGCTTTCAGGGCGAATCCTTTCAGAAACGCCTGGATTCCTCTGGGGATCGTCATCATGATTTTGGTTCAGGTGGCTTTCACCCATGTGCCCTTCATGAATAGTTTCTTCCACACCGCTCCCATCGGCAGGGAATCATGGCTGAGAATCATCGCGGCGGGTGTAGCCGCCCATTTGGTGGTAGAGCTGCAAAAATGGATTTTCAGAAGGAAAGAATCGCGCGCTATCGCCCCTTCAGATTTGTAGCGAGCCTTGGCTGCCGGCAATCATCGACTCAAGAGACATGCCTGGACGGACGGAAGCTTTCCCGGTCCTTCCGAGGACTCTACCAGGGCCATGCAGATGGCTTCCTCCATGGGGATGAGACGGATGGGAATGAGTTCCCGGATGCGGTTGTCCCGGCAGATCACCTCATTTTTCAACCCCTCAAGGAGAGGCATTACCACGCCGGCAGGAACGGGAGTGACGAGGTTGATCCAGTAGGAAGAAAGAAGGGGAGTGAGGACCGGCACAGTGATAATGATTCGATGGAGCCCCCGGACCCGGCAGTAGATTTCCATGAGCGTTCGGTAAGAGATGATGTCGGGGCCGCCGATATCCAGGCTTGATCCAGTCGTTTCCGGCACGTTCAGGCAACCGACACAGTATTCGATCACGTTTTGAACCGCAATCGGCTGGGCAAGAGTCTCCACCCATCGGGGGCAGATCATCACCGGCAGCTTTTCAGCGAGGTGTCTCAGCATTTCGAAAGGAGCCCCGCCGGCCCCGATAATATTGGCTGCTCTGAGGATGGTCGCCCGTGCACTCCCTGATGCGAGAATCTCCCCCACATGCTGGCGGCTCTTGAGATGTTCGGACAGATTATCCCCCATTTCTCCCAGCCCGCCGAGATAAATGACGCGACTCAGACCGGTTTCATCGGAGGCACGAACGAAATTCTCGGCGGCTTTTCTGTCGCGCTCCGCAAATGACTTGATTTCCGACATGCCGCGGCCGCCCATGGAGTGGACCAGATAGAACGCCGCATCCATTCCTTCCAGGGCGCGGCGAGTGCTTTCCCGGTTGAGCAGATCCCCCTCGACCACCTCCATCCCCGGAGACTCACCGAAGCGCTTTCGAAAGCGTTCAGACGATCGGACGATGCACCGAACCGGAAAACCCTCTTTCGTCAGGGCCCGAAGGAGGCGACCTCCAATAAAACCTGTGGCCCCCGTTATAAGTACTCTTGGTTTGGTTTCATTCATGAATTGACCCCCCTCGTACATAGTGCTCTGATTTTACCGCTGAGTACGCAGAGATCCCAAAGAAAAGTCCATGGAAAAGCCTCTGCTGAACCTGCTGCACAGCAGAAACCTGTCATGCATTCGGATGACCCGGAGGGACACGAATGACACCGGATAGATCCGGATGGAATTTCATAGGCTGAAGCCGTCTTGGGGTAACTTCTCAATGGGTCCCGGGTATGACTGCCTTGCAGGTCGGGTTTCCATACCCGACATCTGGGTGCGAACCCTGTCGGAATTGGAATCCCGACCTACTGATTGAGAGAATACGTCTTGGGAAATGTTCACCGGCATCGAATGCAATCCCTGCCTCTAAAGCTCTCTCAATTTGCTCACTTCCTGGTGATACGCTTCCATCAAGTCCTGAAACCGCAGAAACCCGGCGAGGCCCATCTCGGAATCCATAACCGGGATCTGAGCGTGTCCACTCTGGAGAAACAGAGTCAGCGCATGATACAATGTTTCATCCATTCCCACGGATACGGGAGGAGAGGCCAGTTCACCCACAACGAGCAGATCCCACAGAGAATCTTCGAACAGGACTTCCCGAAGGTTGCGCACCTCCAGGATGCCGCTCAGACGGAAATCCTCATCCACCACAGGAAAAAAGGATTCTCGAGTCCAGGTGAGCAGCTTCTTGAACTGAGCAAGGGTCATGTCCGCAGGCAACAAGGGAACGGATGCTTCCCGGTGGAGCATATCCCTGACTCTAATGTTCTGGAGAATATTGATGACGGTGTCCGAACGATGTGCTGGGGAGTGGAACTTGTTGAGAACCTGCTTCTCGTAGATACTCCATCGCTGAGAGAGAAGAATAGCTCCGACGGAAGTGAACATGAGGGGTACAACCAGGCCGTAGCCACCGGTCATCTCGCAGACCATCAGGAGAGCACCTATGGGTGCCTTGGCCACCCCGGCGAAGAAAGCCCCCATGCCGACCAGGGCGAACGCTCCGGGATGCGCCACAATTCCTGGAAACCATTCGTGACCGACTTGTCCCATCCCTCCTCCAATCATTGCACCGATGAAGAGGGACGGCCCAAAGACTCCACCGCTCCCCCCTGATGAAATGGTGAATGATGTGGCAAGAATCTTCGTGGCTGCCAGGAGAAACATGAGATAACCGGGGAGATTTCCCCGGAGCGCATCCTGGATCACACCATACCCTCCGCTCAGAACCTGGGGTGTCCACAATCCCACAAGCCCGGTTAGAAGTCCGCCGATCGCAGGCACCACGATTCTTCGCAGGGGCAGCTTGCGAAAGAAGAAATCCCTCAATCCGTAAAATATCTTCACGTAGGCATAGCCGAAAGGCACACAGACCAGTGCGAGAGCGGCATAGAAAAACAGCTCCAACGCGTTGGAAAACCTGACGGGATCCGTTTGAAAAACGGGCTCGTAACCGAAGATCGTCGAGAAAATTGCGTACCCCACCACGGAGGATATGATGGAGAGAATGATCCCTTCCGCTTCGAAATCCTCCCGATACAGCACTTCTATTGATGTGAGCGCGCCTCCCAGTGGTGCTCTGAAAATGGCTCCCAGACCGGCTGCACACCCTGCAAGCAGCATGAGACGCCGCTCCCGGGCATCCAAGTGAAATACCCGCCCCACCCAGGAACCGATGCCGGCTCCGACCTGAGCAATGGGCCCTTCACGGCCGGCGCTCCCCCCCGTCGCTATGGTGATAACCGAGGCAAGGCCCTTGACATAGGGAACCCGGGTCCGGATGTACCCGTTCTTGTTGTGGAATGCGTCAATGAAGGCATCCGTTCCGTGCCCCTCGGCTTCAGGAGCCCAGGTGTATACGATGACGCCGGACAGAATCCCGCCCAGAGCCGGCAGCAGGAACAGGACCCAGGGGCGGAAGGGTGTCTGAGAGACCAGGGGCACCAGATGTTCACCCGCTGGTTTCGTCCCCGAACACCCCGCAAGGAGCTCCATGCAGAAAAAGGTGGTCCATTCCAGAAGAAAGAAGATGAGACAAGCCATCAGACCGCTTGCAAAGCCTATGGAGACACTGTAAACGCCCCAGCGAACCGTGCGATGCTTCTGCATGCGGTCCAGAACGGCAAGCCATGCTGCCTGATTCCGTCTGAAGCTGCCCCGGCGCGATTTTCCGCCTTTCTGGGATGAAGGGGAATCTCCGGAAGATGACATATCCATGGTTCAAATCAGTCTCATGAGGGGAACATCACCCATGCCTATGGAAAATCAAATGTCGGGAGCTGATTTCTACACCAATCGCAGAGTATATGGCAACTCCTCATCGCCGTATTTCCCCGGAGGAGTGACTCGGCGGGGCAGCCTCAGCACGAGGAATGATGAGAGAAGCTGCTCGCATCAAGAGAGGGGAACAATTACTAAGGGATATTGACGAGAAGGGCGGCGGGAAACTGCCTGAGAACCTCTCCAACTGGAATGGCCTTTTGTCTTTCCAGAATCTCTTCCGTGATCAGATTTTTCCAAATTCCACCATATAAGGACGGAAGGACCAGCCAGGTATCCTTCCAGACTTCGTGTCCAAGGGGCATCACCCCCTCCTCCACAAGTCCCACGAGAAAACGCGGCACAATCGCCACTATCGCCACACCTTCCAGGACCCTGGCAAACGCGACGACATTCCAGCGATGTCTCCCCCTTATTTCAACAGGAGAATAGGCTCCTTCCTCAAATGCTCTCGCGTTATCTCTTCTCCCTTTCAATCCCCGGTGAATCAGAAAAAGCTTCAACCTCCCGTCCACCCTGTGCTGGAGCAGTTCAGCCATGAGATTCGGCATGTCTTCTTCCGACCTGCGGATGATCTCCTCCAGAAATAAACGACGCTTATCGAAGTCAACCGGGCGCCTGTTGTCGGGATCGACGAGATTCAAGTCCCAGAGCTCGCATCCCTGGTAGAAATCCGGAACTCCAGGCGAAGCGATCTTGAGCAGGGCCTGGGATAGGGAATTCCAGATACCGTAAGAGGCG
>JAAYUJ010000099.1 GCA_012517775.1 Deltaproteobacteria bacterium | reverse complement strand
GGGGCCTGTGCAGAATGATCGGTGGGAGATCCGAATGCAGAAATTTCACTCTGCTTCCCGACGTAGCTCCTGAAGCTGAGAGCTCGTAGCCGAATCCGGCCAGCATCGAAACCAACTCCTTCCAGGTAAAATCCCTGGGCAGGTAAGAAATCGCCGTGCAAGCTTCTCTCGTTGGCTCATCGCTACGCTCGATCAAAATAAAGGATAAAATAAAATGGTGCAACTATTCTTAGTTGCATTCCGCATCTCCACGAAAGCATCTTTTTCTGGCTGGCTATCATAATGGGCAAGGACCTGCCTTACTCGAACTTCATGGACCAGTTTTGTGTGCTGTTTCTTTCTCACCATGCTCTCCCGGCAACACTCGATCATCGCTTGGGGTCAGGTCAATATGCGGCAATCCCCGCTTCTCGGAAAGCCTTCGAAAATGCACTGCGTCATCTAATCGAAATCACCACATGATGCACTGAGCACCGACGAGAAACAGCTCAAATGGGAACAAGTTTCTCCTGCAAGGCTGCCATGGACAACACCCTTGCCAAAGGCTTCGTTTTCTTTTGATTTCCTCGTGCCCTTCGTGGCCTTCGTGGTGAAAATCTGGTTGCTTTCCCCTGCGCTGCCTTGTGTCCTTTGCAGTGAAAACAAAAAAAGGCCCCTCTCAGGCCCTGAAGCTGCTCCATTCCAATGCTGCGGATAACCTGCAGGCAGCTGCGGCCACGGACTTGCGGAGAGCACCGACAAGCCTGCCCCCTGGTTGCCTGTCGGGTTCACCCGCTGGTTGGGCGATCATTCCTGCAGCTCGCAGTCTATCGTCTCAGCACTGAAATCCTGTTCGCGGGGCCACATGACACCCCCGAAGGCAGGCAGGTCTGACAGACTCCACGCCCCGATGACCCAACAGACCCAACAGACCCTTGCCGAATACATGCAAATCGAACATACTGATGCACATATCCGTTCGCATCTCAAGGCGCATGGCATGAGAACGACACTGAACATTGACGACGATTTGGTTGAGAAAGCGGCAGAGCTGACCGGGATCAAGGAAGGAACCTCACTGGTCAGGCTTGGCCTGGAGGCGTTGATTGCACGAGAAAGCGCCAGGAGATTTGCCAAACTTGGCGGGACAGAGCAGCAGTTGGTGACTCCGCGACACCGGAGAACCAGGGACGCATGAAATGGTTTTGGTTGATACGTCAATTTGGGTGTCTCACCTGCGCGAGGGTGATGATCGTTTGGTGACCTTGAGCCATTGATGTGGAGGCAGACAAGACTTCTCTGTGGCACTCTGCCAATCAGAAACTGAGTGCCAGGTGACCCAATAGGGAATGGGATGGTATGGTGCCGGGTGGTTGCCTTCAACCAGGATTGTCTGAGTACGATATTGAGTATCGAGTCCATGCGACTCGGCGCATGTTTGAGCGAGGCATTCATGAAGAAGATGTCGAACTTACGCTGGCAAGAGGGATCATCGTCGAACAAAATACGATGAGGATTTCCCATTGCCAAGTCTTTTGCTGAATGGTCAGACCCGCGACGGGACGGCAATTCATGTTGTTGTGGCAGTAAACGATCCAGAGAGAAAGCTTGTCATCATCACTGCTTATGTACCGGATCCCCTGAAATGGACAGAAGGGTTTTCCAGGAGAGTCCAATGAAATGTGCAATCTGTAAGAATGGGGAAACTGCTGCCGGCCATGTAACCATTGTTCTGGAAAGGGATGAGACCACTTTGGTTTTCAAACATGTTCCTGCACAGATCTGCGACAACTGTGGTGAAGAATACATCTCCTCGGAAGTCAACATGGCCTTGCTTCGCCGTGCACGTGAGGAAATGAACAAAGGGGTTGTCCTGGAAATGTTGAACTATGCCGCTTGACTCCAGACGATTCGGTGCTTTGATGTGTGACGAATGAGGTCGACGATTTTTGCGTGGAGTTTCTTATCCTGCACCGCCCAGCCGGTGAAATCCTCGAAAGCCCCCGATTCGAAGATCACCCGTTTCACTGCAAGTCACCCATCCGGACCTCGACCAGATTCTCTCCTTTTTCGATATTCTCAATGGCTCTCAACAGCCGCTCCCTGTTCGCTT
>JAAYUJ010000634.1 GCA_012517775.1 Deltaproteobacteria bacterium | reverse complement strand
CTTCCCCCATGAGCTTTGATAATGCTGCGGCTGATGGACAGCCCCATGCCCAGCCCTTCTGTTTTTGTGGTGAAAAAGGGTTCGAACAGGCGCTCCATGACATTTTCACCGATGCCCTTACCCGAATCCGTTACCGCTACCATTGCAGTCCGGTCATTTGCCAGGCTAGTTTTGACAATCAGACTCCTTGAGCCCAAAGGGTTGTCCTTCATGGCTTCGATCGCGTTCATGAGCAAGTTCAGGGTTACCTGCTGCAACTGCACCTGATCACCGCGAACGGTGGGGAGGTCATTGTCCAGTTCAGCCCTGATGTTCAATCCCTCTAGGAGAGAAGTGCTGCGAACGAGAGCGATGGTCTCCCAAATGGTCTCATTCAGATCCACTGCGTCTCGCCGTGGGGCTTCCTTTTTCACGAGGGCCCGCATCCTCCGGATCACTTCGCCGACCCTCGCGTCATCGTCGATGATATCGTCGAGAATCTGCTTAACCTCGCCCAGATCTGGAGACGGGGAGGACAGGAAACGCTGCGCGGCCTCGGCGTTGCAACGGATGGCTGTCAATGGCTGGTTGATCTCATGGGCGAGAGACGTGGCCAATTCCCCCATCGTGATAATCCGTGTGATGTGAGCAAGCTCTTCCCTGTGCCGTTGAGCATCCAGTTCGGCATTCTTCCGTTCGGTGATGTCACGGTTGCTTGCCCGAAACCCCTGAAATTCGCCTTGTTCATCGATCACCGGGATGCAGGCATGCTCAATCCAGCGGATATTTCCATCACGAGTCCGGATGCGGAATTGGATTTGACGGAATTTGAGCTCCTCCTGACCGTCATGATGATGCGCATCCCAGACACCCCGATCCTCAGGAACAACAATTTCACGAGAAAGAGAAGGGTCCTCGATAAATAGCCCGGATGAATAGCCTGTGATGCGCTCACAGGAAGGAGAAACATAGAGGAGGCTTCCGTCCGGTGCCGACCAGTATTCCCAGTCGTGAGTGAAGTCGGCCACCGTACGGTATTTTCGTTCCGCGTCCCGAAGGGCGCGATCGGCTTGGCGTTGCTTCCGTAGACTCCTGGCAAGGGCCGATATGAGGAGTGTCTGGAAGATGAGAATCAGAACAACGCCTACAATCCGCCATCGGTATGCTTCCCATATGCAAAACTTCCTGTAGCGCACCTCGCTGCCTGGAGGAAGATTTTTCTCACTGATTCCCCAGCGCTCGAGCTCCCGAGCGTCGAAAACATAATGATTCCCACTTCCCTCGGTAGTCTCCAGGTCTTCCGGTTCTTCTCCGGCGAGGATGCGAAGAGCCGCCTGCGCCACCCGGACTCCCTGAGCGGAATAACTGATAAGGTGGCCGCCTACAATCCCTGAGCCCATATATGTCTCCGAAATACTGTAGATCGGTGCGTTCGCCTGCCTGGAAATGAGAGCCAGGGCATCCGGAGACCTGAAGGCTTTTCCGCTGCCATCCCGAAAAATCGAGAGGTAAAACAGCATGGAGTTCTCAGGCAGGCTTGAAACCCGATGGATGAGATCATCCAT
>JAAYUJ010000098.1 GCA_012517775.1 Deltaproteobacteria bacterium | reverse complement strand
TCAGCTTCATAGTCTGTCCTCCATAATCCATCCAATCTGCACAAAGTGTCAGCTTTAGATCTGTGAAGCTTATCACAAGAACCAAAAGCTATCCGATCCGGGATGTTCACCTCCTTTCTTGCGGATTGAGAAGCAAGATCGGTATTATACTAGAATAAACATATAATTAGAGACAAAAATGGCGTGTGCTCGATCAGAGATCGTTGATAGTTGATACAAAAAACGCGTAGGACGAAATTCATACTAGCTTGTAGACCAAGGATCTGTCAACGAGTATATGAAAACCAGGGGGGTATTGCGTGTGGAGTGGCCTGAAAAGGCTTGAGGGAGGCACAGGGCGCTTGCCCGATAATGATTGGAATCCCGACCTGTCTGATTATGAGAGTGCATCGGTTCTCGTCAGGGCCAGTTCAATACATACCGGTCCACCGGTGCGAAATCATCCGTCAAGATAGGCATGTCTCGAGGAATCGGCTTGGTCCAAAGGTGCCTGAGAAAACCTTCGAGTTCCTCGTTTGTGCTGGTCATATCCGGTCTCTTGTGGGACTTCAGTGCTACCAGCATGATGTTCTGCCATCTCTCGCCATCCGAAGGGTCCGCCACTGGAAAGAGATAGACCTGGGGGAACACGGCGCAAAAGGTTGCGTGCTCCGCCCGGAGAAAACGCCCTTCCTGGCCGTCGATGCTCGAAAGGATGTTTGTCATGACGATGCCGTCTTCCACAAGAGCATCGTGAAGCTTCTTCACCACCTCAAGTGTGGTGAGATGGAATGGAATGGCATAGTGGGAGTTGAACGTATCGCAATAGATCACATCGAATTTTGCCTGATTGTGATTCAGGAAGGTTCGGGCATCTTCGTGATGGATGGAAAGGCGCGGGCTCTCCGTGAGGGAAAAGAAGCGCCTTGCAAGAGATGTCACCTGCGGATCAAGCTCCACCACGTCAACCGATACGGCCGGGTACCGGTTCAGCAGGTGCATGGGAAAGGAATAGGCCCCGCCGCCGAGCATGAGCACTCTCTCCATGCGGGTCTTGAAGTGTGTCGCCAGTTGATAAAACTTCGTGTATTCAAGGGCAAGCTCCTGGGGATGATCGATGTACATGGCGGATTGGATCGCCTTGGGACTGGTTACCATGATCCGCATGTTTCGGCCTGTATCCGTGTCGAGAGCGGTGGTGACGATCACCCGGTTGTAGTTGGTGTCCATGTCGTGGAACTCCATCCCGGCCAAATGACGCTCATAGGATTCGGTGGCCAGATAGAGAAGAACGAGCAGAATCGATGCTGCAGCCTGCAGGAGGAAATGACGGCGGTAGGCCAGAAGGGAAGCTGCCACAAGAGACAAGGCCAGGAAGATCAGAATGCGGGTGCTTCCAAAAAAAGCGATGAGAAAATAGCCGGCCAGAAAGGTCCCCAAAATGCTTCCCATGGTGGAAAGGGCATAGAGGCTGCCAACGGTCCTTCCTGTTCGCTCCAGGTCACTCATTTTGAGCTTCACTGCGTAGGGAGAGACCATTCCGAGGAGAACGCTCGGGGGGGCGAAAAGAATGAGGGTTGCAGCGGTCGAGCCCGCATGAACGCTGTCGCTGGCCGTCTGAACCCAATTGAGGACCATGGACTTGGACATGGCGACCGCAGCGATAAATATGGCGGAAAGCAGGATGATGTGAGACAGGGTCTTGTAGCTGGGAGATCTGTCGGCAATCCGGCCTCCCCACCAGTATCCCAGACTCAGACATCCGAGGATGACCCCGATGAGGCTCGTCCAGACCACGATGGATGATCCGAGATAAGGGGCCAGGATCCTCGAACCCACCATCTCGAGGATCATGACCACCGCTCCGCAGACGAACACGATGATCTCAAGCATGATCCACCTGGAAAATCCATGGACAGGCTGTATTCTTCCTTTGATTTCGATGAATCATGCTGCCGTTGTCTTCCCTGGCGGGATTTGACGGAAGAAACGCGCGGGCTGGAATCTCATCTGTCTTCAAAGGGGTTTCGCAACACAATGTTCTCATCCCGCCCGGGCCCGACGGAAATGATATAGAGTGGTATCCCCGCCAGTTCTTCGATGGTCAGAAGATAGCGTTTCGCGTTTTCGGGAAGGTCGGAGAAATTTCTAACCTTCGTGATGTTCTCTTCCCACCCCGGCAGTTCTTCATAATTGGGACGGCATGCCTCAAGGGCGTCCAGTTCCGGTGGAACACTATCCAGTTTCATTGAGCCACACTGGTAACCGGTGGCGATTTTGAGTCGTGGAACCCCCGTGAGAACATCAAGCTTGGTGATGACAAGGCCGGCCAGGCCGTTCAGGCGGATGGACGTCTTGACCACCACCGTATCGAGCCATCCACAGCGGCGGGGCCGACCGGTTGTGGCACCGAATTCGCCTCCGACCGAACGGATGTATTCCCCTGTTTCATCGAGAATTTCGGAAGGAAAAGGACCTCCTCCTACTCTCGTTGTATATGCCTTGACGATGCCGATGACCTTCTGAATTCGCACGGGACCGATTCCGGCTCCGCAGCAGGCATTTCCCGCAACCGTATTGGATGAAGTGACATAAGGGTATGTGCCGTGGTCGATGTCCAAGTGCGTTCCCTGTGCTCCTTCGAATAGGAGGCGCTTCCCCTGCCGATCCGCTTCCTGAAGCCTTTCGGACACATTGCCCGCAAAAGGCGCGAGTCGCTCTCCGTAGGCGAGATACTCATCGGCGATAGCCCCGGCTTCCACAGGGGCTTCCTTGAAGTAGTGCTCCAGGAGGAAATTCTTCTCCTCGAGGATCTGATCCAGTTTTGAACGGAACCCTACGGGGTCGAACAAGTCATGGATGCGAATACCATTGCGACTCACCTTGTCTTCGTAGCAGGGACCGATGCCCCGGCCGGTCGTTCCAATTCTGGATTTTCCCTTTCGATTTTCCCGGGCTGCATCCATGGCACGGTGATAAGGCATGATGACATGGGCGTAGCGGCTGACCACCAGCTTCTCAGGGGTAACGGGGGTGCCCGCCTCCTTCAACTTGTCTATTTCTTGCATGAGAACAGCGGGATCGATCACAACGCCGTTTCCGATCATGCACACTTTCCCTGGATGGAGTATCCCCGAGGGGATCAGGTGAAAGATATATTTCTGCCCTTGAACAACCAGAGTGTGCCCGGCATTATTGCCTCCCTGGAAGCGCACCACGCAGTCCGCTCTGTCCGTAAGCAGATCAACTACCTTACCCTTTCCTTCGTCACCCCACTGGGTTCCAACGATCACCACATTGGCCATAGCTTTTTCTTTCTTCGTCTATTGA